>JABHWT010000335.1 GCA_018657645.1 Halieaceae bacterium
CTTTGGCCTTGGGCTTGGCTTTAGCTTTGGGCTTGGCTTTAGCTTTGAGCTTGGCTTTAGCTTTGGGCTTGGCTTTAGCCTTGGGCTTGGCTTTAGCTTTGGGCTTGGCTTTAACCTTGGGCTTGGCTTTAGCCTTGGCTGCTGCCCTGGCCTTATCAGCCTTTGCCTTTGCCCTCTCCTTGGCCTTCACTTTAGCTGTTCTCGCGCTTGATCTCGCTTTAGCTTTGGCAGCTTTTGCGCTTGCCTTGGCTTTGGCTGCAGCCTTTTTGGCAGCGGCCTTAACCGCTGCGGCGGCTTTTTTTGCCTTGGCTCTCGCCTTCGCTTCCAGCTTGCGCTCGGTCGCCCTTAATTCTGAAGCAACTCTCTTCTCCAGCGCTGCCAGTTTTTTTGCATCGGAGGCGGCGCGCGCCTTCACCCACTTCTCGGCGGCGGCTGATATAGCCTTCGCCTTATCGATATCCGCCTTGGCTGCCAGCTCTACTTTGCGAGCCAGTACTCTTTCTTTCGCAGCCAATTGACTGGCCTTCGCTTTAGCTGCTTGACTTGCCTCGGCAAAGCGTGTTTTTGCTGCGCCCAGTCGCTGTCGCAACCCCTTTATTCGCGCAGCATTTTTAGCAGCGGCAGATGAGGCGGCCTTGGCCGCTCGCTTATCGCCAGCAGATTTTGACTTACGCGCTTTGCCTCGAGCTGCTTCAACCTTCTTTCGTGCTGCAGCGAGAGTTTTCTTCTCTGCTTCAATTGCATTTTTTACTTTATCCAGCACATCGCCTGCCTTCTGTACAGCGGGAGCCAAAGCCGCCTTTGGTGAAACCGCCTTTTTGGCAGCGGGCTTGCGAGACGCCTTTTTAGTTGGTGCCTTACGCACGCCTTTTTTTGGTTTTACAGTAGCCTTTTTCTTAGCGGATACCATTATGAAATTCTCCGATGTTGTTTAAACGGGTAGCACGAATGCAAAAATACCAACAAAATTATCGAGTTACAACTTTTTCGATGGGAAATAATTACCGCTAAAGGAGCTTATGCTGCGCTATTTACACTGTAAAACGAGCACTGAAGGCGGTGCCGCATCTTCGCTTCATCCAGTAGGAAATAGAAATATGTCTTTATTTATAGCATATAATGACTGCACCATCGATAACATAGGATCCAAATTCTGCACCCTAAAACGTTTTCGCGTTAAAATGGCCTCGCGCATGCGAGGTAAAAAAAAACAATAATAAATGTCGCAGATCAGAAATATTTGTCGATACTTCGTATAATCTGTGGCCGTCGTGGTAATCAGCTAATTAGCAGTTGACTAACAAACCTGGTGTAGATAACTGCCCCTCCATGCATAATTATCTCAGGTGTCATACGAGTTCGACAGGCATTAACAAACTGTTCACCGAGACAAACGCGGTCTTCAACTCATCCGCTATTTTATACTTGTGGTAAGGAATATAGGCGCAGGCTTAATTTCCGGTAAGCGAGGTAAATACCTGGTCGCGAATCTGCTCCATGTCTCCTACTCCTTCTACTCGATGGTAGAGAGGCGCATTCACTCCAGATAAATTTTGATAAAAATCAATAAGCGGTCGAGTTTGTTCGTGATACACGCTAAGACGAGTGCGAACAGTTTGTTCTGTATCATCGTCTCGCTGAACCAAGGGCTCACCCGTGTCGTCATCAAGACCGCTTTGTTTTGGTGGGCTGTACTGCAGATGATAAATTCGGCCGGATGCAAGATGGACGCGCCTACCGCTCAAACGCGACACTATTTCATCATCATCAACAGCTATTTCTACCACGTGATCAATTGTGACACCCGCTTCAACCATCGCCTGTGCCTGCGGAATAGTTCGAGGAAATCCGTCAAAAAGAAAGCCTTTGGCACAATCCGGTTGTTGGATGCGCTCCTCGACCAGCCCAATGATGATCTCGTCGGACACCAGGCCGCCTGATTCCATAACCACCTTGGCGGCCAGACCTAATTCAGTCCCGGCCTTTACCGCGGCGCGTAGCATATCTCCCGTAGAAATCTGCGGAATCGCATATTTTTTACAAATATACTGTGCCTGGGTGCCTTTGCCAGCGCCTGGTGCGCCCAAAAGTATCAATCGCATTCGAAAGGTTCCTCATTTTTCGTGATATTTGGCGATTTTTGGCGCCACACATAGGGAGAGGGCTCGCCGGGGCACAACAATACACAGCGGGCCGTCAGAGCACAAGTCCCGGTAGAGCTCAGACAGCTTATACCGCTGTTGCAACGACAATCGACGGTCACCATCTCAAGCCAAAGCTGTGCTTGATTCATTGAACGCACCAAACGGGAGCACTGCGCACCAACCAGGCGCCAACTGAAATTTGACACCGTTTTTTTAAAGCACCTCCACCATTTTCACAATTGTCCCTCGGTCAGCAGGGTAACTGCGTAATCCACAGCCCGGGCAGTGAGCGCCATGTAAGTCAGGGACGGGTTAACACAGGAGGCCGAGGTCATACAGGATCCATCGGTCACAAACAGGTTGGCCACGTCGTGGGCTTGATTGCGTGAATTCAGGACCGAATTGGTCGGATCGTCCCCCATTCGTGCGGTACCCATCTCGTGAATGGCGCGTCCAGGAGGGGCGGCTTCATCGCCCAGAGACAGGGTAAAAATGGCCCCCGCCGCCTTGTGCAAGCGATCGGCCTCACTGTTCATCGCCTTGACCAACGCATGTTCATTCTGGTGCCAATTAAACTCAAAGCCCACCTGGGGAATGCCGAAGCGATCCACCTTGCTATGGTGAAGGTACATGCGATTGCTCGCCCGCGGCAGGCACTCACCGAAACCAGCGGTTGCCCAGACCCAATAGCCAGGCTTGCGCAAACTATTCTTCAGGTCAGCCCCAAAGCCCTTACTGTTCATGGTCAAGCGCCAATCCGTGCGCATGCATTGCGTCTGGTAGTTGAAGCCGCGCAGGTAATCATTGTGCTCTTTATTCCAGGGGAGATTGCGAAAACGGGGAATATATCCGCCCGTGGGCCGATTGCCATGGTAGTAACTGTTCATGTTATCCAGGTAGATACCCGCACGACCCACACCGTATACATGATCCATGAGGTGGGTTCCGAGGGTACCACTACTATTCGCCAGGCCGTCTGGGAACGTCTCACTTCTGGAATTCAGCATGATCTGAGTACTGCCCACGGTGGAAGCGCAAAGGAAAAACAACCGGGCACTGAAGTGTTTTCGCTCCATATTCCGGCTGTTAATGACATGGACTTCGCTTATGTGGCCGGTGACAGGATCGAACTCCAACCGTTCAACCACCGAATTCGGCAACAGGGTCAGGTTGCCGGTGGCTCTGGCCGCTGGCAGCGTAGAGCTCTGGGAGCTGAAGTAACTGCCGGTGGAACAGCCTTTATGACAGGGGCCACAATAGTGACAGGCGGCTCGGCCTTTGTGCTCCTGCGTCAGCACCGCCACGCGACCAATGGTGTATTTTACATCTGATGCCTTCTTCGCCAGGCGCCCTTTTATGGTTTTCTCCAAGGCGAACAATTCCATCGGCGGCAAAAACTCGCTGTCTGGTAGCTCGGGTAGCCCCAGCGCTTCACCGCTAACGCCAATGTGCTTTTCCACGTGAGTATACCAGGAGGCAACATCCTCATAGCCAATAGGCCAGGGGATACCGTAGCCATCGCGGCTATTGGCCTGGAAGTCAACATCACTCCAGCGATAAACCTGACGCCCCCATAATAGGGATCGCCCCCCTACCGCATCTGCTCGCAGCCACTCAAAGGGATGCTTCGCGTCGTAGTGATAGGGGTTCTCCTTGTCGTTGTTGAATACATGCCGAGTGCCTTCCCCCATCGCGTAACAAGCCTGCTGGATGGCATACTCTTCCTCGTATTCTGCGCGCGGCTTCTTGCCCTGGTAGGGCAGTTTCCAATCGCCTGCGTGCTCCCCCAGGTAGTCCATTCCGTGCTGAATGTCCTTACCGCGTTCGAGAACCAGCACTTTCAGTCCTCTCTCACACAATTCCTTGGCCGCCCAACCACCACTCATTCCCGAGCCAATAACGATCGCATCGAAATCCGGTTGCTTTGCTTCAATCATCTTGAGCGCCGATCATCATTCCAGACCTACTCTATTGCGCCGCTGTACCAGGCACTTTCCTGAGAATCCAGCGGCACGTCACCGTCGAAGTACATAGGCATGTGTTTGTACCTGAGGACCTGGGTGGCGCCCACTTCCGAGCTGAAAAACCCCCACACGGTCAACTCCTTGATCTGACAAATAAAGGGCGCGTCCGACAGATATTCACGTCGGATATTGCCAAAATCATACCAACTGTGGTCACCCGCCTCAGACTCAAGCTGTTCCAGCAGTGCCAGTTGCTCTGTGATGCCAAGCTCGGAGAAGCTGTCACCACGCTGTCGGCTGCGCTGCTGTAGTTGATCCAGGCCGGCCATAAACAACTTACGCTCAGGGTCGGTTAGCCAGTTGCTCACCATTAACTCGACATAGCGCGGGACACGTGCGTCGACGGCGCCGGGAGTTTCGGTGCGAGGAATAATGGCGTCAGCAATAGCAACAATATCGGACCGCTGCTGGGAATCGAAGAAGCTCACATCCCGGTTTAAATAGTTATCGGCCGTAGTCAGGTGAACACGCTGCTCCGCGGTGAGCGAAACACCCAACTGGCTCGCCGTCAGTCCACAAAAAAAGATCGAGCTGCATTCCAGAAATTGCCGGCGGTTCATACCGCCTCCCCTGCAACTTTGGCTGTGCCCCGAACAACAATTACACACACTAACAGGCCGGCCACGACGCAAGCCGGGCCCTGGTAAGGCCAGGTTGAAAAGTAATAGGCTGCCCCCCTAAAACCACTGTAGCCCCAGTAGACCCAGTCGACCCCCGTAAGGTGATGAATCTCGTAGAAAAGCCAGGCCGTCGGCTCTAGCAAAAACCTCAGGTAGAGGGCAATTGCAACGCCCCAGAACACACCGGAGCGATGTCGCCACAAAAATGTCATACTGCTCCCCCATTGAATGACCTAGGTGCCCAATTTCAAGCAAGACTTTGCCTTCTTCCACAGAGCCTCAAGCTCCTCGCCGGACATTCCGTCCACAGATTCGCCGTTAGCCTCGGCCAGGATCTCCATTTGTACAAAGCGCTTTTCAAACTTTCTCGTCGCTCGACGCAAGCTTGACTCGGCATCCAGTCCGAGTTGGCGTGCCATATTGACGCAAGTGAACAGCACATCGCCCATTTCATCCTCAATGGCTGCTTGCTCCCGTGCGGCCATGGCCTGCTCCAGTTCCTCAATTTCTTCGCGCAGTTTATCCAACACCGCACCGGGCTCTGCCCAGTCAAAACCAACACCGGTAGCCCGCTTCTGCAGTTTTTGAGCACGAGAAAGCGCCGGCAGGGCCAGCGGCACATCTGCCAGTATTTCTGATTCAGCCCGTGCCTTGCGCTCGTCCTGCTTAATAGCCTCCCAGCGATCGTTCACTTCCTCTACAGACACCGATTGATCGACGACACCTTCTATTTCATTGTTGAGAAAGACGTGGGGATGGCGACGAAGCAGCTTTGCAACCAAAGTATCAACAACATCTTCAAAATGAAACAGATTGCGCTCATCACCCATCTGCGAATAAAACATCACCTGGAATAATACGTCTCCAAGTTCCTCTGCCACATGGGGGTAATCCTCGTCTTCAATAGACTGAGCCAGCTCGTAGCACTCCTCCAGAGTCGAGGAAATAACACTCTTGAAATCCTGAGCTTTGTCCCAGGGACACCCGGTCACCGGATCGCGCAATCGCTGCATTACCCGCTGCAAGTCCGCCATTGAATATTTTGACTGCTTCATTTCTCTGCATTTTCGTGCGTTATCCGCACTGCTGATACCACATTGTTCAATCTATTTATCCTGGCTAATAGTTTAGACAATACATTCAGGTTGGGAACCTCAACCCGTAGTTGAAGTTTCGCAGTATGTCGCTTGCTGTTGGTAGATGTATTGACCGAGGTGAGGTTAAGTTTGGCGTTGGCAAAGAGTTCCATGACATCCCGTAGTAGGCCCTGTCGATCATAGGCTTCAATCGCTACATCGACCTCATAATGCGCCATCGGCGCGTCTCCCCACTCCACATCGACAATGCGCTCCGGTGCCGTCTCCTGCATATTGATAATTCGGGAGCAGTCCCTGCGGTGAACACTGACGCCTCGCCCCCGGGTAATAAAACCGGTAATGGCGTCTCCAGCAAGTGGTTTGCAACACCCCGCCAGTTGAGTCAGCAAATTGCCGACACCACGGACCTGAACTTGCCCTTGCCTGGGCCGACGGGAAGGACTGGCAAGTTTCAGCTGAGGTTTAGGGTAATTCTCTATCAAACCCTGGGCTGCATTAATAACCTGCGAAGAAGAAATATCCCCCGCGCCGACAGCCACAAACATATCCTCGACCCTGTCTAATTGTATTTTCTTGGCTACGCGCCGGTAGTCGATACTAGTTAAACCCAGTCGCTTGAACTCCTTCTCAAGCAGGTGCCTGCCGGCATCGATGTTATCCTCCCGAGCCTGCCCCTTGAACCAGTGCTGCACTTTTGCCCTGGCGCGAGCGGTCCCCAGGTAGCCCAATCCCGATTGTAACCAGTCGCGTTTGGGGCTGCCTTCGGAGCTCGTCAGCACCTCTACACGCTCGCCTGTTTTAAGCGTGTATGTCAAAGGGACGATTGAGCCGTTGACCTTGGCTCCGCGGCACCTGTGCCCCACCTCGGTGTGTACATAGTAGGCAAAATCCAGAGGAGTGGCTCCCGATGCCAGATTTACAACGTCTCCCTGTGGCGTAAACACGTATACCCTGTCCTGCGCTACTTTGAAGCTGAAATCCTCAACCAGACTACGCGCATCACCTGTTTCTTCGTGCCAATCCAACACTTGCCGCAACCAGGCAATTTTTTCTTCGTAGGTACTGGCCATGCCAGCTTCGGAATCAGACTCCTTGTAACGCCAGTGAGCGCAAACGCCCAACTCTGCCTCCTCATGCATTTGATAAGTACGGATCTGCACTTCCAGAATTTTTCCCTCGGGGCCGATTACTGCTGTATGCAACGATCGATATCCGTTTTCCTTTGGATTGGCAATGTAATCGTCAAACTCATTGGGAATATTACGCCACAGACCGTGTACCAGCCCTAGCGTCGCATAACAGTCCTTTACTTCCGGCACTAAAATCCGCACGGCACTGATATCATAAACCTGTGAAAAACCTATACCTTTTCTCTGCATTTTCCGCCAGATACTGTAAATATGCTTGGCTCTGCCGGCAATTTCAAACGCCAGTTTGGCGTTGCAAAGCTCTCGCTGCAGTTCATTAGTGACACGTGCAATAAAGCGGTCCCGCTCCAGGCGCTTACCATCGAGCAATTTTGCAATTTTGCGATACGCATCGGCGTACAATTAGCGAAAAGAAAGGTCCTCCAACTCCCATTTCAGATGCCCAATACCCAGCCTGTGGGCAAGGGGGGCGTAAACATCAAAAACTTCCTGTGCGACTCCCCTGCGACGCAACTCGTCATCCTTCACTGCTCTAATTGCACAGCTTCTCTCCGCCAGCTTTATTAACGCCACACGCACGTCATCGACCAGGGAGATCAACATTTTTCGGAGGTTATCTTTTTGCTGGTCCGCCTGACCCAGCACTACATTCTCACTCTGACTCTGAATATCGGTAATTGCCGCCATTCGCAAAACGCCGTCTATCAAGCTACTAACTTCGGCTCCGAATTCTCTCTCTACGGCCTCCAGCGTCAGGCGTTCCTCTCGTACAGCTCGATAGAGAATACCCGCCACCAAACAGTCTGTACCCACATGCAGGTCAGCTAAAACTTGCGTAATCTCCAGGCCAGCCACAAAGCAATCTGATACACGGGCCCAGTCAGCCAGATCACGCCCTGTTCGCCCGGCTGCCTTTTTGCCAAATTCCGAGGCCAGGATCAGGCGCTGAAAATCCTCGTCTGCCAGCTCAAGTGGCAGTTGTGTGACCCAGCGCTTGAGGTCGACGTCGCCTGCGTCGTTAACGAACGACTGTTCTCTTACCTGGACCACAGTTAGTCCGGGTCGCCATTTTTCGAGAACACGCCTGTCGAGAGGTACCGATCTCCCCGGTCGCAGATTATGGCAACGATGACAGCATTGCTAATTTTTCGAGAAAGTCGCAAAGCCCCGGCCACAGCACCACCGGAAGAAACCCCGCAAAAGATACCTTCCTCAGCCGCTAACCGACGCATGGTCTGTTCCGATTCGTGCTGCGAGATATCCAGCACTGTATCGACCCGGGCCGCATCATATATTGTCGGCAAATACGCTGCTGACCAACGCCTGATTCCCGGAATACTAGAGCCTTCCAGCGGCTGTAATCCGACTATCTGGATATCAGGGTTCTGTTTCTTAAGGTAGGTAGAACAGCCGACTATCGTCCCGGTGGTGCCCATGGAACTCACCAGGTGCGTAACTGTCCCTTCGGTCTGTTGCCATATTTCCGGCCCGGTGCCATTAATGTGGGCACCAGGGTTATCGAGGTTGGCGAATTGATCCAGCACCCTACCCTCGCCATTCGCCTGCATCTGAAGAGCCATATCGCGCGCGCCCTCCATCCCCTGTTCCTTACTGACCTCTCGCAAGACGGCACCATAGGCCGTCATGGATTGCTTGCGTTCATCGCTCATGTGAGAAGGCATAATTAGAATGAGACGATAACCACGAATAGCCGCGGCCATTGCCAGCGCTATTCCAGTATTGCCGCTGGTTGCCTCAATCAAGGTATCGCCCGGATTGATCTCGCCGCGAGCCTCGGCCTGGGCAATCATATTCAGGGCCGGCCGATCCTTGACCGATCCCGCCGGATTATTGCCCTCCAGTTTGACCAGAATGGTGTTGTCTCTATCGCCCGGCAAGCGTTGCAGTCGCACCAGGGGGGTATTACCAATGCAGGCTTCAATGGTGAGATACTGAGGCATAAAATATTACCACTTCATTGGAAGGCTAATTATATAGTTTTCTAACGCCGCTGGCAGACAATATAATCGATCCCGCTGGAGGATCAACTGGCCAATACAGCAAAAGCCACCACCAGGTCCTGCTCATCGGCCAGGCTCAACTCCACCCGACTCGCTCCACGCTCGGAGGCCACCCTGGCAGCACCACCGGACAAATGCACTCTGGGCGCACCATATTTATCGTGTTCAATCTGAATATCCTGCCAGCTGACCCCTCGGCCAATACCTGTTCCCAAGGCTTTAGCAATTGCTTCCTTTGCCGCAAACCGCTTGGCCAGTAGTCGGTTAGGCTGGCCACTGGAGTCAAATTCCTGTTGCTCGGTGTCGGTCAGAATTCGCTGCATGAACTTTACACCGGTGCGCTCCATGGCGCTATCTATGCGGTCTATCCGCAGGATGTCTGTCCCCACAGCTATCAAGTGCCACCCCCCGCCGGAATATCCTGATGGCCGGCACCGTGTTGAATTGTGCGTCCGGACCGTCTTTGGAAATCCTGCAAGAAAAGCTCCCGACTGCGCAGTGGCCTGTCACCCAGGAGACCGGCCAGAGCCTGGCGCGATAAGCGTTTCGCGCTAGGTCGCACCGGGCCGCCAAACTCACCCCCGGCCATGGCCAGTAACATTGCACCTGAAAAAAGCGATTGATCTGATTCCTCTGCCTCTGCTGCTCCCTGCACCATACCGAACTCCGGATTATAGTAGTACCAGTGCTGAGCACATACAGCATCGCCACTAAGGCCGTCTACTCCCAAATCAAACCCATAACCCAACTCCTGCATTAGCTTGAACTCAAAGCGTCGCAACACCTCATCCGTGGAGCCCGCGCTAGCCAGACACGACAAGGTTTCTCCATACAGAGCAAATAGCTCTGGATGAGGGTCGTGCCTGTGCAATAACCTTACCAGTAATTCGTTCAGGTAAAAACCAATGAACAGGCGCTCTCCCCTGAGCATCTCCGGCCTGCCAGCGACTTCGCTGGCCACCAGATTTTTCATTTCTGCCCGACCACTAAACGAAAGCAACAGGGGAATAAACGGCTGCAGTATAGCGCCCGCCGCCCCGCCCCGAACACGCCGTCTGGAGCCCTTCGCTACCAGGGTAAGACGGCCATGCTCAGGAGTCAGCACATCCAGAACCTGACTGCTATCCCTGTATGAGCGACTGTGCAATACATAACCCGGCTGCAGGTTAATTCGCATCGAACCGAACCCTCCCCTTCCTAGGCATCATCATACCCCAGGCTGCGCAACGCGCGCTCGTCATCTGACCAACCAGATTTGACCTTGATCCATAGTCTTAACATAACCTTGCTATCAAACAATGCCTCCATATCGTGTCGTGCATCAGTACCAATGGCTCGCAACCGCGCCCCTGAGTCTCCTATTAGTATCTTCTTCTGCCCCTTGCGCTCAACAAAAATCAGGGCCGATATATGCAGGGTTGCTCCCTCTGCCGAGAACTCCTCGATTTCCACTGTAATTGCATAGGGTAGTTCATCCCCTAATTGACGCATGATTTTCTCGCGGACAATTTCTGCGGCCAGGAAACGCTGACTGCGATCAGTTATTTGATCCTCGGGGAAAAAGTGAGTGGCCCGAGGCAGATACCGCGCCACCTCGGACGCAAGTTCGGCGATATTGTGCTGGCTAAGCGCCGAGACGGGCATAATGGCCGCGAAGTCACTCTTGTGGGACAGCTCCCGTAAATGGGGTAACAGGTCTCGCTTGTCGGCCAAAAGGTCAATCTTGTTGACCGTCAGTATGGTTGGAATGGCGGCCCTCTCCACCTGCTGAAGCACCAATTCATCCTCATCGGTCCAGGCGGTGCGATCAACCACGAAAATGACGACATCGACATCCCTGATAGCTGCACTCGCCGTGCGGTTCATGAACCGGTTTATGGCTTTACTTTCAGCCTTGTGCAAACCTGGGGTATCGACAAAAATAAACTGCTGGTCACCCTCGGTTTTTATGCCCAGTACCCGATGTCGGGTCGTTTGAGGTTTGCGCGATGTAATACTGATTTTCTGCCCAAGAAGATGGTTCAACAGTGTTGACTTCCCCACATTGGGTCGCCCGACGATTGCAATGTAGCCGCAGCGCTTGCTTTTACTGTCCATCTGGCTGCAGGTGCCGGAGCGCAGACTCTGCAGCAGCCTGCTCCGCCCTGCGTCGACTGGTGCCACTGCCCTCAACAGTAAGCGGAGGCTTGCTCATAGTACAGGCCACCTGAAAGTGCTGCTTGTGATCCTCACCGTTAACCTCTAGTAACTGGTATATGGGCAGAGGGTTGTGCTGACCCTGAAGAAACTCCTGCAGGCGCGTCTTGGCATCCTTTTCCACAGAGTCCACGCTCATACCCGCCAATCGTGTTGCGAACCACGCCAGAATGCGTTCTCGACAATGCGCCATTGAACTATCGAGCAATATGGCTCCAATAACAGCCTCAAGGGTATCTGCAAGAATGGACTCCCGGCGATGTCCTCCACTCTTTTTCTCCCCCGAACCAAGGATCAGGTACTCTCCCAGGGCTAGCTCTCGGGCAACCTCAGCCAGCGTACTGCCGTTAACCAGAGATGCACGCATGCGACTCAAGTCGCCTTCCTGAGCCTTGGGAAAACTCTGGAACAAAGCCTCACCGATAACGTAGTTGACAATAGAATCACCCAGAAACTCCAGCCGTTCGTTGTTGCCACTATGAGCGCTACGATGGGTCAGCGCGAGCGTCAGTAGTGTCCCGTCTGAAAACTCATGCCCCAAAGACTTCTGCAGGCGCGCCTGACTCCCCATACGACGATCAACTGCCTGAGTGATCCACGAGAATTTTCAGGTCCTCAAATCGCCAGACAGCATCGACGGAACCCACTATGTTAACGCGCGACTCATAATTTGCGTCGATATACATTCTCCCGTTCTTGCGGTATATCTTGACTTCTTTTGATTTAAGACCCCTGATCTGATTGGTGTTAAACAAATCAGCGATCCTGCGACGAATGTCCCTGATAGCGACATCCTCTGATGCTTTCTCAGTTGCCACGGTAGTCACTACCTTCTTGACCGACAGGTACTCCATGTATTGAGGACCCAGTTTAATCAAACACAGGATAAAAAAACCAACCATAACGGCAATCGAAAGCAGCCCAGGCAGGGACATTCCAGTTTGGCGATGAAGCAATTTCATAGGGTTTCCCCACAACAATCCAGATTCAGATTATTCTATAGAACCTACGCGACTAAAGCTCGGAATGCTCGAAAATGAATTCCAATGCATCCATATCGCAAAGGCCTCTCCCACGATCGCCTGCTCGGGGACCTGACCCCAAACCCGGCTATCACTGCTGTTGTCCCGGTTGTCACCCATCATGAAGTAGTGACCCGGTTTCACTACAACGGAAAAATTCCGCGCAGGTCTTTGATGATTGGTCTGCATTAAATGGTTCGAGCTTCCCAGCGCCTCAAGGCTCATATGATACCGGGATTTACCATCGGGCAACACCGCAAGGGGTTCGAATTTAACGACTTCGCCGTTCACAAACAATTGTTTATTGCGGTAGCTAATATGGTCGCCTGGCAACCCCACTACCCGTTTAATAAAATAGGTATCACTCATATGCGGGGGAAAAAAAACCATAACATCCCCACGCTGCGGCTGATTAAAATCGAACACTTTGGTACGTATCACCGGCAGCCGAATACCGTAAGTAAACTTGTTCACCAGGATATAATCTCCCACTTGCAATGTGGGCACCATGGATGAGGATGGAATCTGGAAAGGCTCCACCAGAAAAGAACGCAACACAAAAACAACCAGCAAAACAGGGAAGAAAGACTTTGCGTATTCTACCGACACGGGTTCGGCAGCTAACTGGCCCACTTTGGCCTGATAGTCCTGTGCTTGCGAGCCTTTCTCACTCTGCCAGCGGGGGTATTGTTCCCGCAGCGCCTGAATTGTCCTGCGCCGGCCAGGCGCCAGGAAAATGGTATCGAACACCCAGATCAGGCCACTACCAAAAACCAGCACTACCAATATAAGGGGAAAATTGATCTCCATTACCAATCCTTGTCAGCCGTCTACCTTTAACACTGCGAGAAATGCAGACTGGGGTATATCGACCTGGCCCACCTTCTTCATACGCTTCTTACCCGCCTTCTGTTTTTCCAGCAATTTTTTCTTTCTCGTAACATCGCCACCATAGCATTTGGCTGTTACATTCTTGCGCAGGGCTTTCACCGTCTGCCGCGCCACAATTTTACCACCTATTGCCGACTGGATGGCCACATCGAACATCTGCCGAGGAATAAGCTCCTTCATTTTTTCTGTCAAAGCCCGACCACGGTACTGCACCTGGGCTCGATGCACAATAATCGCCAAGGCATCGACCCGCTCACTATTGATAAGCACATCCAAACGAACCAAATCGGCCGCTTCAAATCGCTCAAAGCCGTAGTCCAGAGACGCGTAGCCTCGGCTCACGGACTTCAGGCGGTCAAAAAAATCCAATACGACTTCAGACATTGGAAGATCGTAGGTTAAGGACACCTGCGCCCCCAGAAACTGCATATCCTTCTGAACCCCCCGCTTATTGACACACAATGTAATCACATTACCCAGGTACTCCTGTGGCACCAGAATATGTGCGCGTGCTATTGGCTCACGCATTTCGTCTATAAGACCTGCCTCGGGAAGCACTGACGGGTTATCAACCGTGATCACTTCACCACTTTTCAGAAGTACCTCGTAGATAACAGTAGGCGCGGTGGTAATGAGGTCGAGATTGTATTCACGCTCAAGGCGCTCCTGGATAATTTCCATGTGGAGCATACCCAGAAAACCGCACCGGAAACCAAAACCCAGAGCATCCGAACTCTCTGGCTCATAAAAAAGAGACGCGTCGTTAAGTGTCAATTTTGAGAGTGCGTCGCGAAAATCCTCGTAGTCATCAGAGGATATCGTAAAAATACCTGCATAAACCTGCGGCTTGATTTGCTTGAAACCGGCCAGTGCCGGAACATCGGACTGATTGGCATGCGCAATGGTATCGCCAACAGGCGCACCGTGAATATCCTTGATGCCCGCGACCACAAAACCTACTTCTCCCGCCTGAAGTTGCTCTTTTTTCTCTCGCTTGGGCGTAAAGACACCTACGCTATCCACCTGATGCGCCCTGCCGGTAGATTTGGCAATAATTTTATCACGCCTGCGCAGTACACCGTGTTTAACCCGCACCAACGACACGACACCCAGGTAATTGTCAAACCAGGAGTCGATAATCAGCGCCTGCAGCGGTGCTTCGCGGTCGCCCTCTGGCGCGGGAATAGTTTCTATCAAGTGCTCCAGGACATCTTCTACACCGGCGCCGGACTTTGCACTGACAGCACAGGCATTTGTAGCGTCGACACCAATAATTTCTTCAATCTCAAGCTTGACCTTATCCGGGTCTGCCTGTGGTAAATCCATCTTGTTCAGAACCGGGATAACCTCAAGCCCCTGCTCTATGGCTGTATAACAGTTCGCTACCGACTGTGCCTCCACCCCCTGCCCCGCATCGACAACCAGTAAAGCACCCTCGCAGGCCGCCAGAGAGCGCGACACCTCGTAGGAAAAATCCACATGACCAGGCGTATCAATAAAGTTCAGCAGGTAGGTCTGGCCATCTTTTGCTTGAAAGTTCAGGGTGACGCTCTGGGCCTTAATGGTAATTCCGCGCTCGCGTTCAATATCCATTGAATCGAGCACTTGCGCCTCCATTTCACGGTCGCTCAGTCCACCACAGATCTGGATAAATCGATCTGCAAGTGTAGACTTGCCATGATCAATATGGGCAATGATGGAAAAATTGCGGATGTTACTGAGGTCGCTCACTCACTCAAGCTCGGGCAAAGGGTCGGAAGGTTTTTCTACAGGCTGCTAGCCTGGCCCTGAAAAAATGGCCAGGCACCACCAAGAGAGCGGCGATTATACCTTATCGCCGCCGCTCTGTAACGCACAATTACCGCTTTACGCGTACCACCTAGTCCTCTAGTTTTAGCCCTATAAACAGGGGAGAACCGCGCCGAATAAGCCGCAGCGGAACTGAGGCCCCTCGTTTCAGTTTTTCTATAGCCCGTTCATAGGCCTTGACTGACTTAATAGGTGAGGAATCAATCAAAGTGATCACGTCACCTGGCTGAATACCCGCCTCGGCGGCAGCAGAGTCCGGTATTATCTTGCGAACAACCACACCACCGCTGAGATTCCAGCGATCCAGGGTTTCGGGGTCTGCCGACTCCACGATCAGACCCAGTCGCCCCCCAAACTCCTCTTCATCGCGCTCATTATTTAACGTGAAACTGTCATCTGCATCCAGGCCACCCACCTTGATTTTAATCGTTCTGGGTTTGCGCTCCCGAATGATATCTACCGGCACCGTCGTACCCGGCTCTATCAGCCCTACCACATGAGGCAGATCCGCCGAATTCAATATGTCCTTGCCATCAAACCTGACGATCACATCACCAGACTCTAGTCCCGCCTTATCGGCCGGCCCCTGCTTGGATAATTCAACAATCAGAGCACCGCGCGGGCGATCCAGGCCAAACGACTCCGCCAGATTTTTGTCCACATTCTGGATGGTCACACCCAGCCATCCGCGAGTCACCGTACCGCTCTTTTTCAACTGGGCCACTACATTGCGTACCACACTAACCGGGATCGCAAACGACAGGCCTATAGAACCCCCGCTGCGGGTAAATATTTGGGAATTAACACCCACCACCTCGCCGTGCAGATTAAACAGCGGCCCCCCTGAGTTACCCGGATTAATTGCCACGTCCGTTTGAATGAATGGAACGTAGTTTTCCTGGCGTGCAGTAGGCAAGCTGCGCCCCTTGGCGCTGACAATTCCGGCAGTAACGGAATAATCCAAACCAAACGGCGACCCAATTGCCAGCACCCACTCTCCGACCTCCAGTTCATCTGCCGCGGCCAGTTTCAGCACCGGCAGGTCCTCGCCCTCTATTTTAAGCAGTGCCAGATCCGAGCGCGGATCGGTACCAATAACCTCTACCTCGTACTCCCGACGATCGCTCAGCCGGACCAGCACACTGTCGGCGCCCTGCACCACGTGATTATTGGTCACGATATAGCCGTCCTCAGAGATAATAAAACCCGATCCCATGGACATTTGCTGCCGTTGCGCTGGCGGCGCCTCGCGCTGCTCAAAAAAACGCCTGAGGTAATCCGGAATCTGCTGGGAGTCTGGGAGCTGTTGCCTGCCCCTTGCCTTGCCACCCGGGTTTTCTACAATAATTTTCACCACGGCCGGTGAATTGGACTGCACGATCTCGCGAAAATCCGGTAGCTCCAGCGCCGGGACCACTGCCGATATCAACAGGGCAAAGGCGGCGATTGTCATTCTAGTCATAGCTTTCATTTACTGAATCCGTAAAAAGATGGTTAGTTGGAAGAGGGTGATTTTGTAATCAGTGCAGGCAGAAACGATTCGTCCCCGCTGTGATGCCAGGCGTGCCAGCGCACAGCACCAAGTCCAATGCCGAGGCCTGTCAGGGCTCCCAGTACGGCCCATAAATCCTGGTTGATCTGGACCAGGTTAACGACTGTGATTGCGCCGGCCAACATGGAGAAAAGCGGTACCAGGTAAACTATTACCGATGCGCGCACTACCACGTCCTCGGGAATACCAATAAGTACCTGATCATTAAGGGCGCAATCGTCAGGCTCTATGCTGCCATACAGCGCTCGAATAGCGCCGTGTTGCCCCTTGGACATTCTATCGAGCAATTTATGGCCACATCCGCCGCGTGCGACACACGCCCCGCAGGTGCTCTGGCGCATGGTTTCTACCCACACACTCTCCGCCTCCACCGCAATAATTCGACCGGTTTCAGTGAGCACTAATAGGTCCAACTCAGAGAATCGGCGACCATTCTGGCAGTGTTCAGCGGTACTTCTCCGATCACCGTAACCAGCACTGGTTTCCCCTTCAGGCGCATTCCACGGGTGTAGGAGGTGGTGCCGCCGTGCCTTGCAACGCCCTCGCCCGCCTTTATTTTCTTGGGTAGTCGCTCCAGAAAAACGGAAAACACCGCCAGACCATCGGTATAAGTCCTTCGAGAATGGGCGCCCTGCTGTGAGTCCGTTGCGGTAAACCCACCCGGAAGCCACTGGATAGCCCACCGACTCGCCGGTACGGCCACAGCCGATGACTCAGTCACGACGGGATGAGTTGCCTTGTGTACCAGTTCGGGATTGGCCGCGGCCTTACTATTTGTGCCAAGCGACAGGCTGGCGAACTGGAAGCGCTCCAGCACTTTATTGCCCCTGCCGATGGTTTGTACCTTGAGCAGCAGACCGGTTTCCTTGTCCAGGTCCATAATGTATCCGTAACGATACATGTCCAGTGGATCCACTCGAATCCGCATCGCCTTGCGCCCGGCGATTCGCTCTCCCGCGTCCACCTGCAATCTGTAGTGATCAGTTATCCCACACCCACCGGCACTCGTTTCGCCATCCGCCCGCAATAGGTGATGTCCGGGATGAACACATTCCAGAGGGTGGTTCTGCCTTACAATTTGCGCTCCCTGCCCGGTCAACTGGGTCATTTGCTCAGTTGAACTACCATTGGTAATTGCATGTGAAATCTGCATAACCTGCATGTCGTCGCCACGCTGAAAGGTAACCACACCATGGTAGTCCACGCGGTGAGATCCACGGGACATTTTTGCCAGCCAGTGCATCGCATCCGAGCCCTCCATTTTACATTCGCTGGCCATCGTCTGGCCACTACCAACGGCCGCCACTACTGCGCAGAAAAAGAGCACCGCTGTCCAGCCTTTACAGATCAATCCAGTCACCGACAATTCTCCAGAATTACTCCTCGATCTGCCGCACGCGAGCAAAGGGAATTAAACCGTGGGGAGCATTGAGAGCGGCGTGCTCGGCGTGCTCCTGCATATACTTATGCATCCGTTGGCGGGCCAGTTCACGATAGGCTGTTCGGGCCGCCGGTTCCAGCACCGGAACCGCCTGGTTACCATAGCTGGCACGCACCGGCGTGGCGCCGGTGCTATTGATTAACCCCACTGGCGACCCCACTCCCACAACTGCACTGGCCACAGCCTCGCGCGGCTCTCCACCCTCGTTGATTTGAGCAAGTTGTTGGCCACCAATCACCACCGTCGCCGCCACAGATGCGGCCACGGCAAAACTCGCCAGGGGCTTCAACACACGCTGCAGGCTACCAGCGGCTGCTGGTCTAACCTCTGCGGCCAGTGCTTCGCGTACGCGTTGGCTTACGTCGGGGAACGTTTCTTCATCCACAGACTGCCCCGATGCAATGGATCGTATTGAATGGTACCTAACCCAGGTCCGACGAAGTTCGGTATCGTCACCGATCTTCGACAGCACTCGCTCCAATTCAAGTTCGTCGGCCTCGCCATCCATCGTGGCAGACAGGGATTCCCGTATTCTTTCAGTCATCGCTTATTCCCTCCGCGCTCCGCACGGGCTTTAAATCTATAGTCCATTACCGCTCGATCTCCTACAGGTCGATATCGGGCCCCAGATCAGGCATCGCCATCGAGTTGACCCCTGACCTGTTTATCTATTGCTTCGCGCGCTCTGAAGATGCGTGAGCGCACCGTGCCCACAGGGCAGTCCATAATATCCGCTATGTCTTCATAACTCAGACCATCAAATTCCCGCAAAGTTACCGCTGTGCGCAAATCATCGGGCAACTCGGCAATGGCGGTATCCACCACGACCTTCAGCTCTGCGCCAAAAAATGCATTCTCGGGTGTATCGAGGTCGCGCAATGCACCACCACCATCGTAGTATTCGGCATCCTGAACATCCACATCCGACCCGGGCGGCCGCCGGGACCGGGACACCACATAATTCTTGGCCGTGTTAATAGCAATTCTATAAAGCCAGGTGTAAAACGCGCTGTCGCCTCGAAAACGCGGCAGTGCCCGATAGGCCTTGATAAAGGCTTCCTGTGCTATGTCCTGCACTTCGTCGGCGTCGCGCACATAGCGACTTATAAGGCCAAATATCTTGTGTTGATACTTTAATACCAGCATATCAAACGCCCTTGTGTCGCCTTTTTGTACTTTCGCCACAAGTTGCTGATCCGTCTCAACGGCGGTCATGTCGTGTACTCCTCCCTGGTCCACGACATACCTGTCCTGGCGGTAATCACCCAACCACCGAAATAGACAATAAAAACGGCTAAAAGTTCTTCCCGGTTCAAATTTTGATAGAGATCGTCGGTCATTGTCTTATAAAAGTTCCGTAGCAAGAGATTTCCTTATTGCTCGCGACCTCGTATATACTCGCTCCCTATTGCGCCAGGAGGCTAAGCCCTTGAGACGCATCATATAATTGACCCCCAATGGCGGCAAGCCCCAGTACACGTTAATGGCCAAGCTATATCATCACGACGTACTTGTTATTGGCAGCGGAGCCGCCGGCCTAAGCCTCGCTCTACACCTGCCAAAGCACTACCGGGTTGCGCTTCTAAGCAAGGCAGACCTCTATCAGGGCTCGACTTATCTAGCTCAGGGGGGGATGGCTGCAGTTCTCCATACTCGCGACACCATTGACTCCCACGTCCAGGACACCCTCGCCGCAGGCGGAGGATTGTGCAATCGAGAGGCGGTAGAATTCACCGTACGCAATAGCCGGCGCTGCGTTCAGTGGTTGGTCGACCAGGGTGTTGACTTTGACCGGCGCGAGGACCATACAGACCGGGAATTTCACCTGGCCCAGGAGGGAGGACACAGCCACCGCCGGATCATCCACGCCGCCGACGCCACTGGCCGGGCTATTTCCGAGGTACTGACCGAAAAAGCCCTTGCCGCCGACAACATTGAGATTTTCACTCACCAGGTGGCAGTCGATGTGGTTGTCAACGGGTCGCGCTGTGAAGGAGCCTATATTCTTAATCAGCAGGCCGAGCGAGTGGACCTCTTTCAAGCCAGAGCTGTCGTTCTGGCAACCGGTGGAGCCAGCAAAGCCTATCTGTATACCAGCAATCCCGATGGCTCCAGCGGTGACGGCATCGCCATGGCCTGGCGCGCTGGTTGCCGGGTAGCCAACTTGGAATTCAACCAATTCCACCCGACCTGCCTCTACCACCCCAAGGCTAAATCATTCCTCATCACCGAGGCCATCCGCGGCGAGGGCGGTAAGCTACTGCTACCCGATGGCAGTCGGTTTATGCACCGCTTTGACCACCGCCAGGAGCTGGCGCCCCGGGATATTGTAGCCAGAGCCATTGACCACGAAATGAAACGACTTGGCGTGGACTGCGTCTTTCTGGATATTTCTCACAAGCCAGAAACATTTCTGAAATCTCACTTTCCCACTATCCTGGCGCGCTGTAGAGAGCTGGGAATCGATATCAGTACCGAACCCATTCCGGTGGTTCCGGCCGCCCATTACACCTGTGGCGGGGTGCTGGTGGACACCAACGGCTGCACCGATGTGCAAGGCCTTTATGCAATCGGTGAAACCTCCTGTACCGGCTTGCACGGAGCCAATCGAATGGCCAGTAACTCGCTGCTGGAGTGTATTGTTTTTGCAGAATCGGCCGCGTCCCACATTGAACGGACTATCGGCGATGCACCCCAGCCTGCACCCATCGGGCCCTGGGATGAAAGCCAGGTAACCGACTCGGACGAAGACGTTGTGATATCCCACAACTGGGATGAATTACGCCGCTTTATGTGGGACTACGTGGGCATTGTTCGCACCGACAAACGGCTGCAGCGAGCACAGCACAGGGCCCAGCTGCTACAGACAGAAATTGCCGAGTATTACAGCAACTACAAAGTCGGAAATGATTTATTGGAGCTGCGTAATCTGGCAATGGTTGCCGAGCTAATGATTCTGTGTGCTATTTCGCGGAAGGAGAGTCGTGGCCTGCACTACACCCTGGACTACCCCGAACGCATTGAGCATGCCACCGACACGGTAGTGCAGCCGCCCAACTCACCGCTGAGCTCAACCATCTAGAGCATTATTCTAAAGCTGCCCTAGCATAAGCCGACGCCGTAGGTGCCACATTCTGCTGCTGTCGATACTGTCGCTGAATAACGCCAGGGGCCACCGACGCCCCGACCCGGATTCTTCCAGTGTCATTTTAAGTAGCCATGGCAATCGCACGCTGCCGGGTAGTAATTGTACTTTGCGCCAGTCTTTGCCATCTAGAATAAACCACTGCCCGCTGCGCCAGCGCAGCACAGCACCGCCGCTTCGCTCACTGGCCAGGCCCCACAACAGCATTACTGATGGCAGACTCAGGGCAGCGGCAAACACGGTATAACCCCGGGCATAGACCAGATATATTGCCAGCCCGGTACAGACACAAAGCCCGCCGTAGAGCTTGCGCCTGATTATAGAGGGGTTAATTATCAGCTCGAGATCGGGCGAATTCGAGAATCTGTTCAACAATGGGAATAAGCTCCTCGTCGGGCGGGCTTTGGCGGCGCAGGAACCACTGAAATAAATCCTGATCTTCGCAGATGATCAAGCGTTGAAACAGCATTCGGTCGCGATCGTTGAGTTCGCCATAGCGGGCATTTACAAAAGGCTCCAGCACCAGGTCCAGTTCAAGCATGCCGCGCCGACTGGCCCAACGCATACGGTTGATTTCCTTGTCCGATATCATGGTCTAAAGCACACCTCAACGGGAGATCAGAAGACGTCATTATATCGTCATTTGCGGCCTGTGGGAGGAAGTGCTGACAGCGGGCCCGCCAGGCTTTATCATAGACGTTCTTACACCGGCCTCCGGAAATTGGAACTTGAGTATCTACTTCACACCACTGGATCGCGAAGCGCTGTTGCACGTTGAGGGCCCCGACGCCAGAACCTTTCTCCAGGGACAAACGACCTGCGATGTGCGCACTATAGACCCCGAGCACGCCCTGCCCGGCGCCTGTTGCACGCCCCAGGGGCGTATCATCTTTGATTTTCTGATGTGCCAGGCGAGCGAGCATCACTTTGTCCTGCGACTACGTCGCGATATTCTCAAGACGAGTGCGGCGACTCTTGCAAAGTACATTGTATTTTCCAAGGCAGTCATAGACAGCGAGCAACCAAACTGGCGACCCTTCGCCGTTTGGGGCGACGGGGCACATGAGGTCCTCAAGCGCATTTTTACCACGGTCCCCGATGCGCAATATGACTGTGTCAGCGGCCCCGGCTTTGTCCTGGCCCAGCTCGATGCACTAAGCCAACAGTTCGAGTGTTATGTCGATACCGCCACTCAACCCGGCATAGCAGCAGAACTCGCTTCTGCCCTGTCACCGGCTAGCGAAGACAGTTGGCAGGCACTTCAAATTGAAAGCGGCATTGCCCGTATAGAGACCGCCACAACGGAGCATTTTATTCCCCAAATGCTCAACTACGATTTTACCGGCCACCTGAGTTTCAGCAAAGGCTGTTACACCGGTCAGGAGGTAGTGGCCAGAATGCACTATCGCGGCACACCCAAACGCCGTATGTACCTGGCCACACTTCAGGATGAACCTGCCACGGCGGGAGCGTTGCTGTACAGTAACGGCAGTGAGCAAAGTGTTGGCACGGTGGTCAACAGCACAACCACGATCGATAATAAATGTATAGCCCTGGTGGTCGCCACTACCGAGAGCGTGACCAGGGAGCTTCATCTGGACAGCATCGATGGCCCACTCATTTGCCTGGGAACCTTACCCTATTCCTTGGGGAATGACACCGCTTAATGCGGTAATGCCTGTGCGCCCCCCCTGGCGAGCCCCTCTCTAAACACAGTGCTACCACTGTTACCAGCAATCAGTTGTGGTCGAGCCGGCCTTGTTTTTAGAGGTTTTTTGGCGGCGATTATCGACCGAAAAAATCGCGCAGTCGGTATCTCTTATCTGAGCCCCCGTCGCCGTGGCAGTGAGGCTAAAGCAGTTGGCGATGGCACCGCCGGAGCAGGCGGCAGCGGCGAGATTATAGTAGCCATCGGCGCTGGTCGTTCGCCCCAGGTTAAGCCCACTATTGGCGCTTATAGCCGTACTATAGGTGCCGGTTTGCGCCATAAAGCGCTCCTGGCGCGCACTCAGGTCCAACAGCGCAGCCTTGGCATCGGCACGCCTGCTTTTGTTGACCCCATCGAGATAGCTCGGTAGAGCAATCGCCACCAGAATACCCAATATGGCACCGGCAATACCCACCTCGATCAGGGTAAATCCGCCCATCTGGCTCCGGTTACTAATGTGTGTCACGTCCGTGAACTCCTTGAGTCTCACCTGTTGCTTTTAATCGGGTACGATATCAGTCCATGTCTGCCTGCCCAAGGCTGGCGTTGGGCCCGAGGTTACGCCTATATCTTCTGCCCCACCACCCATAGTCACCCCGTCTTCACCGTCGGAGCCGAACTCGTCGTCGCCCCCGCCGCCACTGGAAACCTCCAGATACTCGGTTATCGCCTCCAATTCAGAGGCCGTGATACTGTTACATTGGGTCAGGGTTATATCTTCCAGGCAGGGCGCGATATCGTCCAGACCAATACCCGCGGCGTCCAGAAGAACTTCCAACTCGCCAAACTCGTCAGAGGTAATCCCCGACAGCTCGATCGCCACCGCGGCCTCCCACAGATCGCTTCCATAGCAGGGCTTACCAGTTGCATGGTCAGTGTCCTTGGTCAGGGCATCGGCGGTATCGCCAAAATGCCAGAACAGGGTCGACTCCCACAGTCGCTCGGTGCCGGACTTGGCAATAAGACCGCCGAGTATTTCGTGGTTGGAGTCCTCAATGACGGTACTGCTGTCAAAATCTTCGGTTAAATCGACTCGCGACGAATCGGACAGCACAACCTCCTCTATCAGGTCGGTGGGTAACTGGATATCCACCTGGCTAATAGCGGGGTCGGCTGAGAAGTAACTGGCCTTGATCAACTGGGTGACCAGCGCGCCATTACGATAGCGGCCGACCCGGGTAGC
>JABHWT010000193.1 GCA_018657645.1 Halieaceae bacterium
ATTTTTATAGAAGATGATGGTTATGGAATTAAGCTCTGGTGTCGTGTTTGCCTCCAGGACCGTCTGCAGCAGGGACGCTGCAGACGGTCTAGATGGGCATGACCATCGATCGACTTTTACCGAATTCATTCGCTCTGAAGAGTTTCTGGATGAGCACTAACTAGCCCTTAAAACAGCGACAACTGCGCCTGTTCCTTGCTTCGAAGCGGCTGCAGACGAAGACCCGCGCCCAGCAGGCGTACCGGTTTGGCACCCCGCGGCCACGCCGCAGCCATAAGCTGACGAAACTGCTCGGAGTCAAACCAGGACTCACCGCTGGAGCCCACGGACTGTTCCAGCGTGGTCTGGCTAAAATCCCGATACTTGATTTTGACAAAACGCTTGGTGGGAAAGTAGGACTTTTCTACTTTGGTGAAACGACGTTCAAGCTCCTCTATCAGAGGATCAAGTGCGGCGAGCACACCGACCAGGTTTGCAATATCTTCGGCATAGGTGTTTTCGACACTGATCGACTTTCGAATCCGCCAGGATTGCACCGGCCGGTCATCTACTCCTCTGGCCACCTCCGATAAACGTCGACCGTATTTGCCGAAACGCTTTGCCAGATCAGCCACCAGAACACGCTGCAAATCACCACAGGTTACTACACCCATGGCAGCCAGATTTTTCGCCGTCACCTTGCCGACACCGTTAATTTTGCTCACCGGCAGGTCCAAAACAAAGTCGGCAACCTGGTCGGGCGGTATGGTAAATACGCCATCTGGCTTATTCCAGTCGCTAGCCACCTTCGCCAGGAACTTATTGGGCGCTACTCCGGCAGATACAGTGATTTGAAGTTCATTTTTAATCCTTTGCCTGATTTCCTGGGCGATCAGCGTTGCACTGCCATTGCAGCAGTCGGAACCCGTCACATCCAGGAAGGCCTCATCCAGTGACAGAGGTTCAATTAAGTCGGCATAGCCTCGGAAAATACGCTGCATCTGCCCGGATACCTCGCGGTACAGTTCAAATCGCGGCGCCAGAATAATCAGATCTGGGCATAAAGTCAGCGCCCGAGAAGATGCCATGGCGGAGCGCACCCCAAATTTTCGCGCCTCGTAGCTGCTGGTGGCGATGACACCCCGCCGCTGGGCACTGCCACCTACGGCTATAGGTCTACCCAGCAATGTGGGATCTTCCCGCGCCTCTACCGAAGCATAAAACGAGTCGGCGTCAATATGGAGTATTTTCCGCACATTACCCCTGGTTGTATCGCCTGCGGCCAAACAGAGAGGGTATATGCACTTCTCGCCCCGGCTCCGGTGCCACCGGTATCAGCAGGGCCAACACCAGAGAAATCACTGCAAAACCCACACCGACCAGAAATACGGCAGAGGGAGAACTCAGCCAGACGAGGCCCAGAACAACCGGCACCACCACTGCAGCAATATGATTGATCGTAAAGCTGACGCTGGCATTGGAGGCTATATCGGCGGGGTCAGCTATTTTCTGAAAATACGTTTCAATAGCAATAGCCAGGGCGAAAAAGAAATGGTCTATGACATACAAAGTGGCGGCAAACCAGGCCGTGCTGACCACGGCATAACAAAAAAACACGACGATGAGTCCACTGTACTCCAGTATCAATGCTGTCCTTTCTCCCACTCGACCAATCCAACGACCAATACGCGGGGCAAAGGCAAGGTTGAACATATAGTTGAGCAAAAACAGGCTACTGATTTGTGCGACACTGTAACCAAATTTCTCGACCATCATAAAAGCCGCAAATACCATGAATATCTGACGCCGCGCACCCCCCATAAACTGCAGCGCGTAGTAAAGCCAGTAACGGCGGCGTAGAATTATTCGCTTATGTTGCTCCGTATGTTGTTCAAAATGCGGATACACTAGCCAGATCAGCAAAGTCAGGGCGACACCGCTGCCACCTGCTATCAGGTACATTGCCTGATAGCTAATCGCCAACTGGCCCATTAGCAGCCAGATGGACCCATAGGCCAAAAGTGAAGCGACCGCCGTTACCGCCATCGCACGCCCCATAAAATGGGCGGTATCATCCTTGGGCAAAAATTGTAACGTGAGCGAATTGCGCACGGCCTCATAGTAATGGAAACCAATCGACATAATTATTGTGGTGATGTATATCCCGGGAATGGCGGGGAAAAAACCGGTAATGGCGATCGCCGTGGACATTACAAGCAGCGACAATAGCGCAAACGTCTGCTCGCGCAGCAACAGCATGACAAATATGGCCGTGAACGCCAGAAAGCCTGGTATTTCACGCAAACTGTGCAGCAGCCCGATTTCCGCTCCAGTGAAATTAGCGTTCTCGACCACAAAATTATTAAGCAGCGCATTCCACAACGAGAAGGTCAGAGGCATAATGAATGCCATTGCCAGCAACAGGGTTTGCGGCTGCTTTCGCAGCAGGTGAAAATGATTCATCAACTGGTAGCTCAGTCTGCCCGAAGTAAGGGCTCGGTCGGGCAGCTAATCCCGGTACCTCCAAGCCCGCAGTAACCGCCAATATTCTTTGCAAGATATTGCTGGTGGTAGTCCTCGGCGTAAAAAAACTTGGGGGCCGGTATGATTTCGGTTGTAATCTCGCCATAGCCCTCGCGGTGCAGAGCGCGTTGATAAGATATCCGAGAGGCCTCTGCCAGCCGATTCTGCACTTCATCACTGGTGTAAATAGCCGAGCGGTACTGGGTTCCCACGTCATGGCCCTGGCGCATACCCTGGGTCGGGTTATGCCCCTCCCAGAAACACGTGAGCAATTGCTCAAAATCGACAACCGCCGGGTCAAATACCACCAGCACCACCTCGACATGGCCAGTGGTCCCGCTACAAACGGCCTCGTAATCTGGGCTTGGCGTATGGCCGCCAGCATAGCCAACCGCTGTGGTATAAACCCCTTCCAGCTTCCAAAAAAGGCGCTCCACGCCCCAGAAACACCCCATGCCAAAAACGGCTTGCGCCAAGTGCTGGGGAAACGGCCCGCACAACGGGTTGCCGTTGACAAAGTGCTTGTCTGACACCGGCGTCAGTTCGCTTCGCTCCGGCGGCGTTGCCTGTGAGTTAGTAGTCATCTGAATCTCCAGGTGCAGGATAGGCTTATGCCACGCAGTATAGCGGTAGCAAC
The DNA here is from genome assembly GCA_018657645.1 of Halieaceae bacterium. GTDB lineage: Bacteria > Pseudomonadota > Gammaproteobacteria > Pseudomonadales > Halieaceae > JBALVT01. The sequence continues at coordinate 3,140 of JABHWT010000193.1, forward strand.
AAGTGGGCGAAATAGGTCGATTTCTGAAAAGCACCAACAGCTGATTACTCTTTCCTCACAAACTGTTTCAAACGCAGAGCTTTGTGGTTACAGTGGCGGCTTATATAATAATCTGAGCAGCCCCGATGCCAATTACCCGTCGCACCATGCTGGGACTGATGTCCAGCAGTTCATTCTTCCTCACCGCCTCACCCGGTGTCGCCGCGCAGCTGAAACTGGCAGACGATTTGCCCGCGCTAAAGTTTCCCCAGGGGGTAGCATCTGCGGACCCACAGCCCGACGCTGTAATGCTATGGACTCGCGCCGAGCCAGCGGATGGTGCTGGTAGTGTGAAGTTCCTGTTGCAGGTAAGCACTG
>JABHWT010000106.1 GCA_018657645.1 Halieaceae bacterium
GCCATCGGTATAGGGCGCGGAGACACGTTGGGCACCTCTGAACAATGCCATGGCATTGTTCAGAGGTGCCCAACGTGTCTCCGCGCCCTATACCGATGGCGCAGATCCTAATCTCAAGGCGAAAGAGCGAACGCGGGAACATCATAATGTTTGACATGGGCCAGCAACCAGAAACGCAGATAATCCTCCAGGTTAGCGAGCTCGTATATGCCGTCCCCTACCTCGGTAATCAGAATGTCCAGATCATGTAGCAAAGACTTGTGAGTGTCTATGTGTTGACTTTTGCCCCTTGATTTCAGGCGCTCTTCCTCAACGGCAAAGTGTTCCTGGGCATGTTGCCTCAGGTCTTTGAGTTCCCGGCAAACCGCACTGCGACTGTCTGATGTTTGTGCCTTGCCGGAAATGCGTTGGATAAAATTCAAGAGGGCCTCGTGATGACCGTCTATTTCTGGTAACCCGGTCCTATACTCCGCAGGCAGTTGGGAGTCAGTACCGTATTTACGCTCAAATGCTGACCAGTACTTCTGGTCTTCCAGTAATTCGTGGTTAAAAACGGTACTGCGGGTTTTAGCCAGAAGTGAAACCGCCCCTTCATAGGTGCGGGATTCTACATTTTGCATGCGCAGGCCCAGAGCGATATCTCTGTGCTTGAGAATGTGAATTTCCAGTTCATCGAAGTCGGTGCCCTTCAAAAGAGCCTCCTCGTGGGAAAAGTGGTTTTCCAACTCCGTCAGAAAATTGCTAAAAGTCTGCTGGAACACTCTCTCGTCATATCGGTCTCGCACCACTTCGGTAAGGGAGTCGAGTGTGAGTAACAGTTTTTCGTGATTCTCGTCGATAAACGAATTGCCGCTGCTTGCTTTGCGTAGGGTTTCCATAGAGGCACCTCATCTGGTCACTGGAGCGAGTTTTCTATTCCTGAATTAACGCCAAGTATAGCGCATCGACAGGCGCAGTCGAATTATCGACAATCTACAGACCGATAGAGAACCGTGTTTTTAACGGGTCCCGCTCAGCTCACTTTTCTGTAGCTGCTTTTCCCACTCCCAGGCATGCCTGACAATCATCTCCAGGCTCGCAAATTCAGGTCGCCAGTTCAGCTCGCGCTGCAGTAGGGTAGAATCGGCGACAAGGCGCGCCGGGTCGCCTAGCCTACGCTCTGACACGATGACTTCAAAGTCGACACCGGTGACTGTTTTTGCGAGTTCGATCAGCTCCATGATCGAGCATCCCAGGCCGTTACCCATATTGTATGCTCTGGTCTCACCGCCACTGACCAGGTGCTCTAGCCCCAACAAATGGGCACTGCAAAGGTCGTTCACATGAATATAATCTCGAATACAGGTGCCGTCCGGCGTGTCGTAGTCACTGCCATATACAGTGATCTTGCTGCGACGTCCGGAAGCCGCCTGTAATACCAGCGGAATCAAATGAGTTTCCGGGTTATGCCTCTCTCCCAGTTCACCATCGGGGTCGGCACCTGCCGCATTAAAGTAGCGAAGGCATACAGATTTCAATCCGTGCGCATGGTCAAAGTCTTGCAGCACCTGCTCCACCATTAATTTGCTGTGGCCGTAGGGGTTAATGGGTTTCTGGTGATGTGCCTCGTCGATTGGCGTATACGCAGGTTCGCCATAGGTGGCCGCTGTGGAGGAGAAAATAAAGTGCTTTACATCGTGCTCGATCATGGCATTGAGCAATACCAGGGTGTTACTCAGATTGTTGTGGTAGTACATATAAGGTTTTGTGACAGATTCACCCACCTGAATATAGGACGCAAAATGCATCACACCATCAAAGCGGTTGTTTGAAAACAGGTCGTTCAACAAGGATGTATCGGCGATATCACCGGCCACGAAATCACCGTATTTAACAGCATCTCTATAACCGGTTGACAGATCGTCCAGTGTGATGACGTCGTGCCCGGCAAGGCTGAGCATTTTTACCATGTGCGAGCCGATATAACCCGCACCTCCAGCCACCAGTACTTTCATTCTTTTGTTAATTCAACAGTAGTGGAGCCGCTGTCAGGTTCGGCTTGAGTCGGCGCGGGCAGTCGGTCGGGGCGATACCAGATCGGCGACGACCAGGCCCTCTCCTGGATTGTTTTTTGCAGGTCTGAGCGCGGCTCTGCGCCGGCCTGAATGGCATCCCATGTCGACCAGCGGCAGGTAGGGTTCTCCAGAACCCGCAAGTAGTAAAAGGCCTCCTGATCGGGCTCAAAGGTTGGGTCTTGCCACAGTGTCTTGAGCTCGGTAGCGCCGATATCCGCCGAGATGGAACAGTCCGCAAGATTTACGCGGGCGCCATTGTCGGGGCAGCGATGAGTGGCAGAATCTACTTGCAGGCCACCGCTACAGGCCACATCGAATACTCTCTCCGCCGGCTCACCATTTTTTATATAGCCCTTAATTATCTGGGCGCGCTGTAGTGGCGTACCGCTGGGGTCACTGAGGGCCCAGATTATAAATTGCGGAGTCTGGCTGTCCTTGCCGGTGATATCGCTGCCCATGGTAACGCCGCCCGCATAAGCCACTTTGGCCATGGCGGGGTCGTCCACTATTGATTCGGGGTAATTGAAGCCCGCAAAGAATCGCACCCGCATGCGAGGCCCGGTGGTAGCGAAGGTCTCTTTGCGCCGGAAGGCCTCATAGATCGCATCACGGGTATTTTCCTCGGCCCAGACTGCAGCCAGACCGGAGGCACTCCAGGTTTCAAAAGAAGAACTGGCAATGTAGTTTTTGCCGTCGATCTCCTTGATGAAATCCGGGTTATACCACTTCAGCAGGGTGCCAGAGAGGAAGTCTGCGGGCACCGAGCCGCGGCGCTCGGCTGTGCCATCAAGCAGACCCGCTTTGGAAAAGAACGTGGCCTCGTCTAAGGAGATTGCGCCAGTGTGCGTATCGCTGGCACCGATCAGTCCGAATTTGTAGGGGTTTAACACACCCTGGTCTGCCATGGTCATGCCGCGCAGGTAGGCGTCGCGGACGTAACTACCGGGGGCCTGGCTGGGCAGGGTGGTGGCTACGCGAAAGGGCATGATTTCAAAGTTGGCCCACTCGTCGTTTCTGGACAATAGAGGGTGGGTATCTGAAGTGCCTTTTACCTGGGTAATTTCTACCAGGGGCTCGTTGCGAAGTCGCTGATTGGCGTAGTCATCATTCATTGGATTGCCAGCCCAGTCGGTGATCTTGAACATCTGACCATTGGAGCCGTTGGAATTGTGAGGAATAGCCAGGCTCTCAATACCCTGGTTACGCAGCTCGTCCATCCAGTCCCACAAGCCCTCCGGGTTCTGGGAGTGAAAGCGCGAGAAGGGGACCGCAGGCAGGCGCTCGGTGCCCCTGAAAATCACATTGCGGTGCAGGTTGCCCCGGTCGGGGCTGGAGGACGTATATTCATAAGCAGCAAAGGTAGTGAACTTGCCGGGTGTATTAAATTGCTCGGCGGCGGCAATGCTATCTAGCCAGGCGGAGCGGGTGATCGATTCGGCCAGGGCCGGGTCGATGCTCCCATCCTGGAGGCCGGCAATCATATTGGGTATGAAGGTGGCGAATGCCCGGGTGCGCCCAATAATGCTGAGTTCGCCCATATTATCCGGGGCATTGATGTCGTGTAGGGGTTGAGCCACCGCCAGTTTGGAAAACTCGGTGCTGGTATTCGCCGATTCCTTCACCAGGCCCATAAACATGGCATGGTCGGTGACGGCATAAAAATCCAGGGGCTGCTGGAGCTGCACCTGGTAGCCCGACGGGTGGTCCAGTGCCTCGCCCTGTGCATATCGGTAGGCATCGTAAGGGGTTGCCGTAGTGCCAAACGAGTAGGCATCAAAGGAGTAGGCTGTGTGCACATGCAAGTCGCCAAAGTAGGCATTTCGATCCGGATTTGGCTTCGCTCGCAGTTCCAGTATGTCTCGGTTGACGTCGAGTAGTTGATTTCTGGGTTCGGTGTCTTCGCGAACACCTATCGGGTCCAGTTTGTTTAAGTCTGGCGCTTCCTCGCCCCCACAGCCGGCCAGCCCGGCAACTACAATGGTTATCGCCAGGGGACAGGCAAAGGCTTTGAGGTTAGACATAAATGCTACTCCCGCTATTTTGATTTCTGTTTTTCAGGATGCACAGCATAGGTGGCTCGACTTGACTTGTCGAGCGGGGGTAAATGGGGGACAGTGTATTGAATAGACTGGGGAATGGGGGATAGTGTATTCAGCACCTGGGTATATCGGGTATCTTTAACGGTCGCTACAATAGGATTTAGTCTGGCTGTGTTTCATAACTCTGGAGGTTCGCCACAATGTTATCCAAATTTGATGATTACCCTATTCACCAAACGGCCAGGCCGCTATTTCATACAGCCTCCAGTGACCGCAATGCCTACGATCGCTATTGGTATAATGGTCACGCCCGAGACGGTAGTTTTTATTTTGGTGTCGGCCTGTGTCGCTACCCCAATCTTGACATTATGGATTGTAGTCTCAGCCTGGTTGTCGATGGCCACCAATACGCATTTCACGGCTCGCGCCGGGCACCGCAAGAACCCACGGATACGACGGTTGGTCCTTTCTCCCTGCAGATTCTGGAACCGATGGGGCGCCACCGGGTGGTGATTGGTCCCAATGAGACGGGCATCGAGTGCGACCTGGTGTTCACACCGCGCAGCGCTTGTGTGGAGGAGGGGCGGCAAACGCTGTGCAATGATCGCCACGTGGTAATGGATGCCACGCGGCTGGACCAGTTTGGATTCTGGCAGGGCGTGGTGCGCTACAATGGCAATGAACTGCAGGTGGATGGTACGACCACCTTTGGTCTTAAAGATCGCTCCTGGGGGATTCGGCCGGTCGGCGAGAGCTATACTGGAGGGGCGCCGCAGGATGCATTCCAGGCTATTCATTTTTGTTGGTTGCCCATCCACTGGGAGGATCAGTGTAGCCTGGTGGGGTGGTTTGAGGATGGCCAGGGCCACCAGTGGCATAGCGATCAGGCCTTTTTGCCGCACTACCCCGGCATGGCCGATATTCCAGGCACCAGTGATCCCGCGACAGTTGTATGGCAGGGCGACGTGGGGCATCAGTTAGTGTTTGCATCGGGCACCAGGCGAGCCGAGTCCGGTCTTATTATCATGCGCGACCGCTCAGGTGAGAGTCTGGAGATCGCATTGGAGCCGGTACTGGTGCACCGCATGAAAGGGTTGGGTTATCAGCACCCCGAGTGGGGCCACGGCAAGTGGCACGATGAATTAGCCATCGGGGCCGAGAGTTGGAAAGACGACGAACTGGATCCGCTGGCACTTGAGAACATTCACATCCAACAGGTGGTCAAGGTCAACTGTGGTGACAAAGTTGGTCACGGGGTATTGGAGCAGCTCCACATTGGTGCCTCATCCAGCTATGGTTTTGCGGATTTGCTCGATGGGGCTAGCTAGTGGCCATCCAGAAACGCTACTTTTTCACTGGACATTGGAGACGGCTGCAAAGGTTAGCTGTTTTGGACACCATCGCCCGGCCTTCGGCTTCCCTCACTACAGCCAGTTTTCACGGGCCC
>JABHWT010000338.1 GCA_018657645.1 Halieaceae bacterium
AGCAATCTGTCGGTCAGCGATATCTGCTGGCAGGTGGGCCTGCAGGATGTCAGCTATTTTTCCGCGCTATTCAAGCGCTACTGCGGCATATCGCCACTGAAGTATCGCCGGGCGGTGCGGGGAAAGCTCTTCGCCACCGAAACCTCCACTGTGAATCGCTAAATTCTTGAGTCATTATCGCTTTTGTGGCTAAATGAGCGCCCTTTTTCCCGGGGCCGACCGCTTCCCCCGAGCCTTCTATACATCACGGAGACAGTTCATGAGTAACGACTCAGTAGTAATTCTCGATGGTGCCCGCACCCCCATGGGCGGACTGCAGGGCAGTTTGTCCGGCGCTACTGCACCCGAACTTGCCACCACTGCTATTGCAGCCGCACTGGAGCGCAGCGGCGTAGACGCCGCCGAAGTCGACGAGGTATTTATGGGGTGTGTGCTGCCCGCTGGCCTAAAGCAGGGCCCGGCGCGACAGGCCGCTATCGGTGCTGGTATTCCCAAGTCTAGCGGTGCGGTCACCCTCAACAAGCTCTGTGGCAGTGGAATGCAGGCCACTATTTTCGGCCACGACAGTATTGTTGCAGGAACCAATAGCATAGTGATTACCGGCGGCATGGAAAGTATGAGCAATGCACCGCATATATTGCCACATGCCCGGGGTGGCGTTCGTACCGGCCACACAGAAATGCTGGATCATATGTTCGTGGACGGCCTGGAAGATGCATACACCGGCCGGGCCATGGGTGCATTCGCCCAGGAAACCGCAGACCAGCGCGGTCTTACCCGGGAACAAATGGACGCCTTTGCCATTGAATCTCTGGAGCGCGCCAAACGTGCCATCGACGACGGATCCCTGGCCGGGGAAACTGCAGCGGTTACCTTGAAAACCCGCAAGGGAGAGACGGTAGTTACCGACGATGAGCAACCGCATAAAGCAGCGGTCGATCGCATTCCCTCTCTGCGCCCCGCCTTCGCCAAAGATGGCACGATTACTGCGGCCAATGCCAGCTCTATTTCCGACGGTGCCAGTGCACTGGTTTTGATGAGTGAGGCCGAGGCGAGTCAGCGCGGCCTGACCCCTATGGCCCGCATTGTCGGCCACGCCCGCCACAGCCAGGAGCCCGGCGAATTTACTCTGGCACCCATCGGCGCGGTAAACAAACTATTTGCCAAGACCGGTTGGAGCAAGGACGACGTCGATCTGTTTGAAATAAACGAGGCCTTTGCCATGGTCACCATGTTGGCAATACAGGAGCTGGGTTTAGACCACAGCCGGGTTAATGTTCACGGCGGTGCCTGCGCCCAGGGCCATCCCATTGGCTCAACCGGCTCGCGTATTCTGGTGAGCCTGATGTATGCCCTTAAAAAATATGGCAAAACCCGCGGTGTCGCGGCCCTGTGTATTGGCGGTGGCGAGGCAACGGCGATGGCCATAGAGCTCATCTAAAGGCCACGAGGCAGCAATTATGGCACTGAGTAGCGTCCCGGATATTCTCGACGACATCCGGCAGGGCAAAATGGTCATCCTGATGGATGACGAAGACCGGGAGAATGAGGGTGACCTGATTATCGCTGCCGAAGCGGCGACTCCGGAAATAATCACCTTCTTCTCCACCGAGGCCTGCGGTCTGATATGCATGCCCATAACGCAGGAGCGGGCAAGCCAGCTCAAACTGCCGCTGATGGTGAAGGATAATCGCGCGCAGCACGAAACCAATTTCACGGTGTCAATTGATGCCGCCGAGCGCAAGGGTCCAGGGATCAGTTCAGTCCAGCGCGCCCACACTGCGCTCAAGGCCGTTGCCACCGATGCCAAACCTGCTGACATTATACAACCAGGCCATATCTTCCCATTGATTGCCAGGCCTGGCGGAGTGCTGCGCCGTTGCGGCCACACCGAGGCAGGGGTTGATCTGGCGCGCCTTGCCGGTTTTGAACCCGCCGCCCTGATCGTGGAAATCATGAATGAAGACGGCACCATGGCCCGCCGTCCACAGCTTGAGGAATTCGCCGCCAAGCACAAGCTGAAGATGGGCACCATTGCCTCTTTGATCGAGTATCGCGCCCTCCACGAGCACTCTGTGGAGCTTCAGGGCAGCAAACCTATCCAGACCGAGTTTGGTGAGTTTGAGCTTCATACCTTTCTGGATCTGATCGACCACAGTGTTCACTACGCGGTTACCAAAGGCGAGATCAGTGAACAGTTGGATACTCTGGTGCGGGTGCAGACCATAAACACCCTGCGCGATATTCTGGGCACCCAGATAGAGACTAAAAAACCCGGCTGGTCGTTTCGCCGCGCCATTGAGAAAATCGCCAGCGAAGACCGTGGTGTACTGGTGTTGATTACAGAGCAGCAGAGTGCCGAACAACTACTGGCGGAAGTGGCTCAGTTTCCCGACACTGTTGGCGTACTACCGCCGCAGGGGAGTACCGGCCACATGCAGAATTTCCGCCTTATCGGTACCGGCTCACAAATACTCAAACGCCTGGGCGTCGGCAAAATGCGCCTCATGTCAGCGCCGGTGCGCTTTAACGCGCTGTCCGGCTTTAATCTCGAAGTCACTGCGTTCGTTCAACCCGGTGTGCCGGATATAAATATTGAGCCAAGTTGAGCGCAGAAACTAGCGGTGGAAAGTGACGAAATCGGTGACAGCAGCACGCTCCGTGGTAACGCTATTCACGGCTGCATCCGGATCGGGATAGCCAAACGATAAGCCAAATATCAGCCGATTAGAGGCATCGACGCCAAGTTGCTCGCGCACCAGGTCTACCTGAAGGCTCAATGCGGTCTGCGGACAACTGCCCAGGCCATTGGCGGTCAGTGCCAACATCAGAGTCTGGGCGAACATGCCCAGGTCGCAGGCTTCGCGCAACCCGAAAGGTTCCGGTAGAAAGAAGAAGGCCAGGTGGGGGGCATCAAAAAAAGTAAAGTTGCGCATAAATGCTTCCTGGCGCCTGGTCTTATCCTCGCGATGGATATCCAGAGCATCGTAAAGCGCCTTGGCCGCACTATGCTGCCGGTCTTTATACACACCTTCATAGGTGCCCGCGTAGGGAAAATCCATGGAGATTTTTCCCTCCATAAACTCATCCGGCATCTGCTTGCGCAGCGCCTCCAACTTGGCGCCAGACACGAGGTGAACAATCCAGGGCTGTGTGTTGCAATTACTGGGAGCCCTGGCCGCGACATTGAACAAGCTTTCCAGCAGTTCCTGAGACACTGCCCTTGGCAGAAAGGCGCGCAGAGAACGTCGACTACTGACCACCTGTTCAAAAACCTGGAAATTTTCATTCATTGGTCGATCTCCGCTCTCGGCTGGGCAGCTGATTATACACGTTCGAGATATCAGGAGCCTGTAAAGACAGCCTCGCGTTTTTCCTTGAAAGCCCGCATTCCCTCCTTTGCATCGGCCGAGGCAAATACCGGGCCCGCCAATTCATCCGACGCCAACATTGCCTCATCCTCCGCCATGCACTCCTGGTGCTCGCGCAGTGAGCGAGTCACTGCCTTCACCGCCAGAGGGCCGTTAGCACAGATTTTTGCCGCTATTTGCTTAGCCACTGCCAGGGTTTCCCCCGCTGCCACCACCCGGTTAATCAGTCCAAATTGTAGTGCCTGCTGGGCGCTTATGTGCTCCCCGCACAGCAGCATCTCCGCCGCCAGACAGTAGGGAATCTGGCGCCGCAGCCGAATGGTAGAGCCCGACATCGGGTACAGCCCCCTCGCCACCTCGGTAATCCCGAAAATGGCGTTCTCCGCGCCTACCCGGATATCGGTGCCCTGCAAAATCTCTGTACCACCGGCAAGGGCATAGCCCTCCACAGCCAGTATTAGTGGTTTATTGGGCCTGTTGTCCCTGAGTAGCGCCTGCCAATGTACATTGGGTACCCTACCCATTAGCTCCATGAATTCCTCGGTGGCATTCTGGTTGCCATCGGCACCGGCCTTCAGGTCCATTCCGGCGCAGAAGGTATCGCCGTTGGCCGTGAGAATAGCGCACATCAGACTGTCGTCTTCATCGAGCAGGCGCCATGCACGGTACATTCCAAGCAACATTTCGGGGCTGAATGCATTTTTTGCCTCGGGGCGGTTTAAGGTCACTATCAGGACGCTGCCCTCCTGTTCTATCGTACAGTTGCTGGTGCTTATACCCAGTTCAGCCATGAATTTCTCCTTTTTCTAATTACACTTATGTTTGCCAGCCAATGCTATTTCCAGCGCTTTAGCGTAGTTGGGTTTGCCGCTGGGAGCCCGGGGCACCTCGTCGACCACATGCAATTCGCGCGGTATTTTGTAGCTGGCAATATGCTTGCGCGCCTCCTCCTGGATTGACGCCAGGCAGAGCGCGCCATTGCCCCGAACAGAGGCCACCGCGGTCACTTTACTACTAAAACGCTCATCCGGGGTCGCTACTACCAGGCAGTCGAAGAGATCCGGGTGCCCTTTCAGGGCCTGTTCCACTTCCTCTGGAAACACCTTCTCTCCCCCGGTGTTAATACAGTTGGAGCCACGGCCATAGACCGTGATGCTATTGTCCTCCTCCAGCCTGGCCTCATCGCCCAGTAGCAACCAGTTCTGACCATCCACTTCGACTATTGTTTTAGCGGTTTTAACCGGGTCGTTGTAGTAACCCACGGGGATATAGCCGCTGCGTGAAAATATGCCAGTCTCTCCGGCTGCCACATGGCGGTGAGGCTGGCCCTCGACATCGGTAATCACCGACATAAACTCACTCTTGACCACATTTCCCAGGCCCTGGCCTTTTTTCTCGCCCCCATCCATACCCATGTTGCCGCTCTCCGAAGAGCCAAAAGCGTTGGTGATAAAGACATTGGGAAAGTGCCGGCAGAAAGCATCCTGCTTACTCTGGGAAAACACCGCCCCACCCGATCCAACATTGAACACGGCGCTAAGATCCCAGCGATCCGGATTTACCTCCAGCGCATCCAGTAGCGGAATGGCCATGGCATCCCCCACAATGGAAATAGAGTTCACTTTCTCGTTGGCGACAATATCCCACACCTCCTCGCCCACCAGCGAACGAGCTGGGTTGAGAACAACCGTGTTACCGGCCAGTAGCTGAATACAGGCATACCACCAGCAGGCGCCATGCATCAAGGGCGCAAGGGCAATACCGATGATGGGGAAGTCGGCAACTCGGGTCGCTATTTGTTCCGCCTCGGTAATCGCGCCGTCGGGGTGGAACCAACCACCGCCACCCATGGCGGCAAAAAATACACTCTTGTGGGGCCACATTACCCCCTTGGGCATGCCGGTCGTGCCGCCGGTGTAGAGAATAAACAAATCATCGTCGGCACGCTCGGAAAAGTCACGCCTGCCATCTTGGGCCCGCAGGGCGCTCTCGTATTCAACCGTGGGTATATTGCCGGTGTCAGTTGCGCTGTCATCGTCGATGTAGACCAGTGCCTTCATGGTCTGTGCGGACGGCAAAGTGACCGCGATATGAGGCGCAAATTCCCGGTGGTGAATACAGGCCACCATATTGGAGTTTTGGAAGATGTACAGCAACTCCTCACCGACATAGCGAAAGTTAACGTTGATGGGAACGGCTCGCAGTTTGAAGCACGCCAGCATTCCCTCCAGATACTCGTTGCAGTTGTACATATAGAGCCCGACGTGATCCCCCGCCACCACGCCCTGACTTGCCAGGTAGTGGGCGAGTTGGTTGGCGCGCTGCTCCAATTGACCGTAGGTGGCCCGCTGTTCGCCACAAACCAGAGCCTCCCTGGTCGGCACCTTGTCGGCGACAATTTCGTACATATCCGCAATATTAAAATGCGCTGCCATTTATGGAGTCCTCAAATGATTCAACATGCTGCTAGCGGCGTGTCGAAAAAGCCTCAGGCGAGTGCGAGACAAGGCAAAAATGGCCGACAAACGGACGGGGCCGGCCCTCCGGTGTACACGAAAGTACATGAGCATTTGGAGGCCATTTTTAACGCCGTATCGTGCCGGCTGAGGTTTTTTCAACATGCTGCTAGGCTTTGTCGGCGCCGACAACCCACATCGCAAAAAACTGCGCACCGCCGCCGTAGGCATGACCCAGCGCCAACCTAGCGCCCTCTACCTGATGTGCACCCGCATCGCCACGCACCTGCCGGGCCGCTTCGGCGAAACGAATCATGCCCGAGGCCCCGATCGGATTCGACGATAAAACGCCCCCGGAGCAATTCCAAGGTATATCACCGCCCTCGTCTAGCGAGGTAGCCCCCTCCATGGTCACCTTCCAGCCCTCGCCCTCCTCAGCAAAGCCGAGATTCTCCAACCACATGGGCTCATACCAGCTAAAGGGAACATAGACTTCTGCGCAGTCGAGGTCCTGCCGCGGATTGTC
>JABHWT010000476.1 GCA_018657645.1 Halieaceae bacterium
GAGGTGCGCGTGCTCTCTATGGGAGATGATAATTTCTCGGTTGAATTATGTGGTGGGACGCATGTGGCGCGCACGGGTGACATCGGTCTGTTGAAGCTGGTGTCCGAGTCCGGTATAGCCTCTGGCATCCGCCGCATAGAAGCAGTTACCGGTGCCGCTGCGCTGAATATGATCGATCGCGATGAAAAGCAAATGGCGGCGGTGTGTGAAGCGGTTAAGGGCAATGTCGACAACGTGGCCGCCAAAGTTGCCGCATTGCGCGTTGACAATCGAGAACTGGAAAAGGAAGTAGCGAGGCTCAAGCAAAAGCTGGCGGCGGCCGCCGGCGGCGACCTCACCGCGGAGGCAGTGGATGTTTTAGGGGTCAAGGTGCTGGCAGCTAATGTCGAGGGGGCCGATGCCAGGTCGTTGCGCGATACCCTGGACCAGGTGAAAAATAAGCTCGGTAGTGGCGTGGTGCTGCTGGCGGCGGTGGATGGTGACAGGCTGACATTGGTGGCCGGCGTTACAAAGGATCTGACCGATAGGGTGAAGGCGGGAGATTTAATGCGTGAATTTGCTCAGCGACTGGGCGGAAAGGGGGGTGGTCGACCGGAAATGGCGCAGGGAGGTGGCAGCGACGTGGCCGCGCTGCCCGAGGTTCTTAAGATGGTGCCCGCCTGGGTAGAGTCGGTCTTGCAATAGAGCGCATGCGGGTGATGTATCGATCAATTGTTATTTTGTTCACTTTAGTGCCTGATGGCACACCCCGTAAGCGCGGACACCGCGAGTTATTATGAGTCTGATAGTACAAAAGTTTGGAGGCACCTCGGTAGGAAGTATCGAGCGCATTGAACAAGTTGCCGAAAAGGTAGCGCGGTTTCAAGGCGAGGGGCATGCCCTGGTGGTGGTTGTCTCAGCCATGAGCGGCGAGACCAACCGGCTGATTGCGCTGGCCCACGAAATACAGGAGCAACCGCTACCCAGAGAAATGGACGTACTGGTGTCTACCGGTGAGCAGGTTACCACGGCATTATTAAGCATGGCGCTCAACAGGCGGGGCGTGAAAGCCAAGTCGTATAATGGCTCCCAGGTACGAATTCTGACCGATGATGCGCATACCAAGGCCAGGATCAAGGAGATAGATGATCAACGCATGCATGCCGACCTGCAGGCCGGTTTTGTTCTGGTAGTGGCGGGTTTTCAGGGCGTCGATGAGCATGGCAATATTACAACGCTGGGTCGCGGTGGTTCTGACACCACAGCCGTTGCGCTGGCTGCAGCTCTTAAAGCCGATGAATGTCAGATATACACCGATGTCGATGGTGTATATACCACCGATCCGCGAATGGTTGACGGCGCGCGAAGATTGTCTCAAATTACCTTTGAAGAAATGCTGGAAATGGCCAGCATGGGTTCCAAGGTACTGCAGATTCGCGCGGTGGAGTTTGCCGGCAAGTACAACGTACCACTGCGGGTGCTTCACAGCTTTGAAGAGGGACCTGGCACACTTATTACATTGGAGGACAAAAGCGCCATGGAGACGCCAACAATTGCGGGCATTGCGTTTAACCGGGATGAGGCAAAACTGACTATACTGGGGGTACCGGATATGCCGGGTGTTGCCGCCAAAATTCTTGGCCCGATAGGCAGTGCCAATATCGAAGTCGATGTTATTGTGCAGAATATTGCCGAAGACGGGACCACTGACTTTACTTTTACAGTGAGCCGCAGCGAATTGCCCGGTGCAGAGGAGATCCTGAGGGAGGTGGCCCGGACGCTCAATGCCCAGGAAGTGCGTAGCGACAATAGAATCGCCAAAGTATCGGTGGTGGGTGTTGGTATGCGGTCCCATGCGGGCGTTGCCAGCCAGATGTTCGCAGCACTGGCGGAGGTGGGTATCAATATTCAGATGATTACCACCTCGGAGATTAAGATTTCAGTCATCATTGAGGAGAAGTTCCTCGAGTTGGCCGTGCGTTCCCTGCACTCATCCTTTGATCTCGACGGGGAGCCGGAGAACGAGTCAGCGGTGTAGAGGGTTATACTATGCGCTATCGGGAGGGGAGGCCGTTGGTGTCCGAGTATACGATAGAGTTGATTGGGTATTGCATTTCTGGCAGTTTGTACTAAAACTAGTCTTAAAGGCGATACTGGCTGCATCGCCGGAATGGAACATTGTCAGTCGAGTGTGGTAGAGCACACGGCGAATAACTGACGGGAGAGGGAACTATGTTGATATTAACGCGAAGAGTCGGCGAGTCACTCATGGTAGGTGATGAGATCACGGTGACTGTATTGGGAGTCAAGGGAAACCAGGTGCGCATTGGTGTTGATGCCCCAAGAGATGTAGCCGTACACCGAGAGGAAATATACAAGCGGATTCAGGACGGTGACGAGGGCTCGGTACCAAAGGAGTAACTCACAGGATCCTGTCTGAGAGGCTTTGTTTTTGCAGCAATTATGGTATTATGCCGCGCCTATGGCCTGGTACCAATTCGGCCTGCACAATCAACCTGGAGAGCTGGCCGAGTGGCTGAAGGCGCGCCCCTGCTAAGGGCGTATAGGTTAATCCCTATCGAGGGTTCGAATCCCTCGCTCTCCGCCATTTATTATATTAAATTTTTCTAGAATAAATTTAATTTTTTATACATTAAAAAAATTAAATAATTAGTCATAACACCTTATAA
>JABHWT010000340.1 GCA_018657645.1 Halieaceae bacterium
ACTATTTGCTGGTTTTTTTCGGCGAGGCCAACTGGTTATTGTGGTTGGGCCTGATGATTCCCTACTCCATTTTTTTCTTTCTGGTGGATGCCCACGCCAGCTGGCGCGTCATTCGCTGGTATAACGCGCCTGGCATTCGCTACTTTGATGTTCTGCCCATACGCGCCAGTGCCTACATTTTGTCCATGCTGAATGAACAGGTAGGCAAGGGCGCAATGTCACTGTATCTCTGGCGCCGATATCGAGTTCCCGGCTGGGAGGCTGTGTCCTCCATGATCCTGCTTGGAATGGTTGAAATTTATCAGCTATTGCTGTTCTCCAGTATCGGCGTTTTACTTTATCTTGAACTCGTACAACAGGCATCGAGTCAGCTACCGCTACCGACCATATTAACTACGGTCTATCTCGTCGCTCTAATTTACTTCCCGGTTCACCTGCTTTACTTCTCGGGCCGCATTCTACCGCGCATAAAGCTACGGGACGTGAAGGTGTTTTATGCATTTCGCAAGGCCAAAGCGGTTGATTACCTGCTGGTTTTGTTGTTCAAAGCGCCCAATCTGTTAATGGCGGTTGTGGTGTACACGCTGGCACTGGAGCTGTTCCATGTAGATGTTTTATTTGGCCAGATGCTCGCCTTCCTACCCGTTATTTTCCTGGCGGCGGCTCTACCATTACCATTCCACGCAGGTGCCCTGCTCCTGTGGACCGTGTTGTTTCCAGATTACCCTGAAGTGGGGGCCTTTTCCCTGGTGATGCACACCTTTTTTGTTGTCTTTAACGCCATCATCGGTTTGATCTTTCTGCCCAGGGCCAATCGGGAGTTATTCGAAGACCCCGAACACAAAACCAGCGCATGACACCGCGCCCAACCCTTGCCAATGCTCTGAGCCTGTTACGACCGGTTGTCGCATTACCTGCAGCTTGGTGCGTTATTGAGGGGCAGTGGCCCGCTGCCGGTGGATTGTTGGCAGTGGCCGTACTGAGTGATCTCGCCGACGGTCCCATTGCCCGGCATAGGGGCGAGGACTCCACCTTGGGCGGACTGTTGGATCACGGATGTGATGCCATATTCGTTACAATCGTTTTGTCTGCATTGGCGATAGTGGCAGTTGTACCTCCGTTATTACCGGTTCTGGTAGTAGTTTCATTTGCACAATATGTAGCAGATTCAAACGCACTGTCCGGACAACGCCTGCGTACCAACAAACTTGGCCGTTGCAATGGGATCGCCTACTTTATATTACCGGCTGCCTGTATTGTGCCCGAGGCGCTTGCCCCGGGATGGGTGGACAAAAACTGGATAACAGCCGCATCATGGTTGCTGATTGCCTCTACTTTGATTTCCATGCTGGACAGGCTTTGGACATTCCTTACCCTGAAGCGCACGACGTGAGCAGTTCTTCGGATAACAGGATTGTCATTACTGGCGCCAATGGGCACATGGGGAAAAAACTAATCGACGCGCTTGGCGACAGGCCGGTCCGCGCAATCGTACGCTCCAATACCGCGCGCGCGAACCTGCAGGAGTTTATCGATGCACGAGATCTCACCCAGGTGGACATCGTACAATGTGATTACCTTGATACGGCTACCATGGCCGCAGCGACCGCATCGTGCGCCTACCTGGTGCACCTGGTTGGGATCATCAAAGAAAGCAGTGGCAACAGTTTTCACCGGGCTCACCAGGAGACAACTCAAGTGCTGGTCGATGCCATCTGCCAAAGCGGCATCCAGAGGGTTTGCTACCTGAGTTTACTGGGCGCCGACAATGCCTCTACCAACCCCTGCCTGGCATCCCGTGGCCACGCAGAATGCCAGTTGCTCAAGGCAGGTACACCGGCTCTAATTCTGCAAATCCCTATGGTGTTGGGAGAGGGCGATTACGCCAGTCGCGCGTTGCAGCGCAAAGCAATGTCCAGGATTAGCTTCACTTTTCGTGGCAGCAGCCTTGAACAACCCATTTATTCCGGCGACGTGATCAATGCAATCACCACTGATATTGATCGGTGTCTGGCAGGGGGCAATGCGTCTGATCAGCTTCTGGCACTGCCCGGCCCCCATAGCCTGAGCAGAGACGCTTTGACCAAGAGAGCCGCCAAATTACTGGGCAGGAAGACAACAATTATTTCACTTCCACTGAAACTGGGCCTGGGGATAGCCTGGTTTCTGGAACAGCTTAGTAGCTCGCCACCGGTTTCGCGCGCCATGCTGCGCGTACTGGATCACGACGACAATGTAGATCCTCTGCCCGCCTGCCAACAACTGGCGATTGAGTTAACATCGCTGGACAACATGCTCCAACGTACATTACTGTAGGGAAGCAAATAGAGAATCGGTCATACAAAAGACTAAAGGTGCAATAATGAAAATTCTTCGCTTTCTTGGCTATACCGTTTTAGGCCTTGTTCTGGCTATCGGTTTACTCCTGTTTGCGGCCCGTTTCGCCGACGGCCCAATAGAAATCATTGCCGGCGGCCCATTCACCTCGGGCGAGCAATACGCGGGTCCGGAGCCGGACTGGGGGTTTGTTCGCAACCGCACCACCGTCGAATTTCAACTTGAAAACCCCGCGCGTTCTCGCACCACCTGGATCATTGAACATCAGGGCAAGATCTACATCCCCTGCGGCTACATGACCACGACCTGGGGCAAAATCTGGAAGAAATGGCCAATAGAAGCCGAAAAAGACGGTCGCGCCATTTTGCGAGTGGACGGAAAATTATATTCCCGGCAGCTGCGACGGATTAAAGATGGCCCGGTGGTAGGGCCCATCGTCAAACTTCTGAGCGAAAAATACAATGTCCCTGCCTCGGTGGAGGCGGTGGGCAGCGACTACCTGTGGTTGTTTGAAATGGCCCCTGAAGCATAGGGGGAGGCCAACGATATGCAATGGTTAGATACACTGCGCGACAATCTGAAACTACGCCCCTGGTGGATGAATCTGCTCATGGCTTTTTGTGCCTACATGGCCATTTTCTATGTACCCTGGGACTTTCTGTTCAAACCCGTTGCCCAGGACCAGGAGGTCTGGTTCGGCATTCTGCTCACTGGTTGGGCAGCCAAGGCCACAGAACCCCTGCATTGGTTGATCTACGCTGCGGGCAGCCTGGGCTTCTGGAAAATGAAAGCCTGGATGTTTCCCTGGGCCAGTCTGTATACCGTGCAGGTGGCCATTAGCATGTTCATGTGGCAGTTTCTGGATGAGCGCGGTCAGGGCATTGTGGGGACCATTAGTGCGCTGCCCTTCATCATTCTCGCCATTGCCCTGTGGCGGTCAAAGCCTCGCTTTCAGGGGACAGACATCGGCGATTAGTTGCTCGATGGTAATGGGCGTTCGCTGGGTTACATGGGTGTTAAGAATAACAGGCGGACTATAGTGAAGCGTTTCCTGTGATTTCGAACTGGAGCCGAGAATTGTCGGTTCCCGGTACTGGGGATGCTTATTACGCTGTTGGCCCAGCCTGGTTTCATCGACTTTCACGCCATCGACATACAGGGTCAGGACCGATCTGCCATCGACGCGGGTAGTGCCTGCATTGTTTCGAAATTGACCGGTAAAAATAATGGAGTGACAGGCATTATTGTTATTCACCCGCCCCTTTAGCCGATGCTTGTTGAATTCGAACCGCACCACACCCCGGTGAGGCGCAAACAGCGTCCACTGATCTTTATGACTGGCCAGGGATCTGGGCTTGCCGCCACTGCTGGCATCGTGCCTGACACCGATAGCGAAGGTATAGCCTCCCACTCCAGGTACCCGCTGAAAATCGTCGCCTGTTATCTCGCTGACGCCGCCGACAATGGGGCTATGCTTTAAATCCAGCCTGCGCACTTCCCTGTGCCACTGTTGATATTCGCTCACTAATTGTTGCGCTATTCCATCGTTGTGCAAGGCTATATTAGTGCTTCCGCTGGGGTCATTGTGTAAGTCGTAGAGTTCCGGAGCTGTCGATATACCACTTTCCTGCCCGTACCGGGTCAGGCTCCCGGGTGTAATCTGCGGTATCGCCATTCGCCAGCGTCCGTCACTGGATAAAATACCGTAGTCGTATTGCCCAAAGTTGTATTTCTCCCAGTAAAGAGCACGGGCCGGCAACGGTTCTCCGCGAACAGCAGGGCTTACATCATAGCCGTCCATTGTTGCCGGAACATCGGCACCGACGGCACGCGCCAGAGTGGGATATATGTCCTGTATTGCAACGACCTGGTCCACTGTCGCGCCCTGTGGATAGGCACCTGGCCAGCGGATCATCAACGGGGTTCTGGTACTACCCTCGAGAAATTGAAATTTGCTGCCTGCAAAAGGTTTATTGTTGTCCATCGCTAGATTTACACCACCGTTATCACTGGCTATCACAACGATAGTGTCGTCCGCTTGCCCGCTGCGCTGGAGCGCGCGCAATACGCGACCAATATTCTCGTCCAATTGGTGCAGTAGTGCCTGGTACTCCCCCTCCGGTGTCGCCGGGTAGAGCTTGCGCACCCGGTCGCCGGGCTCTATAGGATGATGAGGTGCATAGGTCCACAGGTTGATAAACCAGGGACGATCACCCTTGAATTCCTGAAGTTTATCAATGGCGTTCTGGGCCAGCAGATCGGATAAATGTCCGCGATACTGTGCACTGCCGTCCTGGGTTTGCAACCAGGGGTTGATATAGGTGGCCTGCCCCTTCTTGAATTTTCTACTGCTACTGTCTCCGGCGAGATGGAAGGCTGAAAGAAACCCGAAAAAGCTGTCAAACCCCTGTTTGTCCGGTTGCGGGTCGGGCGCAGACCAGGCCAGCCATTTTCCTATATGGTGTGTTCTGTAACCGCGCGCCTGCAGCGATTTAGGCAGGGTTAATCGGTCGCTCGATATGCCCCCCTGACCATTTCTATAGCCAAGTCGGGCCGCAAACTGCCCGCTAAGCAGGGCTGCCCGGGAAGGCGCACATACAACATCTGTATAATGGCGCGTGAAGCGGACGCCCTGGCTGGCAAATTCATCTAGTTCAGGTGTATAGCTACGATCACCCGGGTTGCTTACGCCAAGGTCATTATTGCCCAGATCGTCCACCAGTATCAGCAGAATGTTGGGGGACCTCTGGGCATCCCGCATTGCACCCATCCAACTAATCACAACCAGCAAACCGACAATAACTACAGCACCGGCCAGTGCTGCGCGATGATTACCTTTCACAGGAAGCTCCCCAGTTTTGCGCTGTCACCCGGCCCTCGGAGACTGCATCGCACAGCAGGTCGATAAACTGTTGGGTATGTATTTTTCGGCCTTCATTGGTTAAATGGTAAGCCGTGTCAAACACATGGCGGGGCTTGTAGTAGGAATTCTGAGGCTGCCCCAATACGGGAACACCCAAGCCTCGCCAAAAGGCCTCGATACTGGCGAGCATGTCTGCAGCAGGTGGCTTAACCGTTGCCGAGCTCAGATGGCTGGGATAGGCTGCCACAACCTGAACATTGTTACGCCTGGCCCAAGTGACGAACGCTGCCAACCTTTCTAATTGCACGCTTTGCCCATCGTACCGATAACTAACAGGTTTTATCTTATTGAATAATTTTGGCTTATGCACAAACTCCGACAGTACATCGCCGCGCCAACCCCTGTTCTTCGGCCTTGTTGTAACCTGCGGCGGGGGGCTCAATCCGGTCTTAACAGCCACTGCTGCGGCCACGCTTGCAGGGTGGGTGTTAATAAGCCAGCCCAATTTTTCGTCTAAAGAAAGCCCCCTGTAGTAGTCCGGGTCCTGCCTGAGGACAAACAACTGCGTGTCAAAGTTATAGTCTTTACCGGCGTACCTTGAGTCGTAAAAAAAGTACTCCAGTGGCAGCACGACCGTGTCTCCCGACCTCAGGTAAGGTGACAGTGATTCAACATAATATCTGACACCAAAGCTTGCCATCAGCGCAGCATTAACAGTAACAACCTTGAGTTGCCTTTCAATTGTCTTTGCCGCCAGGCTTATATAACTGTTGGAACCAGATATGATCACCAGCTTCTGCCGGTTGGCGAAGCGCTCCACCAGATTTACTTTTTCCTCCCAGCGCAAACCTCGCTTGGCAAGGTGCCTCTCGACCGGAACACCCAGTTGATAGTGAAATAATACTACCCACAGACCAACCATGACCAAAGGCGGCAGAGCGATTGAACCAAGATATGCGAGAGTCTTCATGTCAGAAGTTAAAATACAAAAATTCCGATTGCGACAATTGGTCGCGCACTAAAAAGCAGGCAATTACTGCCGATGCAAAACACCCGGTAATTAGGCCCCAGACAATGGTAGGTTGCCAGCGCAACGTTGATGTCTGGCCCTGAGAACCCGATGAGTCCTGATCCTCCCACACCAGTTCAAGCGTATTTGGAAGCACCCATACACAGATTAAAAGTAGTAGCAGGTAGAAAATGGCCGATGGCGCATCCACAATACCGCCCCAGGATGTAATATGAGTCAACAGAGGAACTGACATCCCCTCGGGTATAGAGAACCCATTCCCCCCCAACATGCTAAACGCAACCCTGTTACCCGTGTTTATATCGTCGGCTCGAAAATATACCCAGCCAAACACGACACTGACAAAGGTCAATGCGCGCCCCAGCCACCCTAGAGCGGGAAACCCCTGTCCATACGCCCTCCGCCAACCGGAGAAAACAAACCGCCAACCATGATTTAAAGCCACCATCACACCGTGCATTACTCCCCACACAACAAATGTCCAGTTTGCGCCATGCCACAATCCGCCCAGAAGCATGGTAATGAGTAGGTTCAGATAGCGCCGAAGACTGCCGCGTTGATTTCCGCCCAACGGTATATAGAGGTAGTCCCTTAAAAAACGAGACAGGGTCATATGCCAAAGGCGCCAGAACTCTATTATGCTGTTGGCCTTGTAGGGCGATTTAAAGTTCTGGGGCAATTTAATACCAAACATCAGCCCCAGGCCAATGGCCATGTCTGAATAACCCGAGAAATCAAAGTACAGCTGAAACGTGTAAGCCAGCGCAGCCACCCATGCATCGGCAAACGCCAGAACAGTGCCCTGCGCAGCTGCGTCGAAGCAAGGTGTTGAATAGACGGCAATGCCATCGGCAATAACAACCTTTTTAAAGAGGCCGATAATGAAAATAGTCACGCCCTTGCTGAGCGCATCTGGCAGTATTTGACCTCGAGTAAACTGCGGCAACATTTCCCCGTGATGAACAATCGGGCCGGCGATCAGTTGCGGAAAGAACGTTACGAACAGGCAGTAGTGAATAAAACGGTGCTCCGCCACCTTGCCCTGGTAGGTATCAACCAGATAGGAAATCTGTTGAAACGTAAAAAAGGATATGGCCAGGGGGAGTATTATTCGATCGATCTCCCAGCCACTTCCAGTCAGGTTTGCTAAATTGTCCACAAAGAAATTGGCGTACTTGTAATAGCCAAGAAATCCCAGATTCAGGCAGACACCCAGCCCGAGAACGGCCTTGCTGGCTACCCTGATTAATCGCAGGCCCAGCAGATAATTGGCCGCTATGGAGCCCGCAATAAGCAGAACATACCTCGGGTCCCACCAGCCGTAAAAGAACAAAGAGGCCAGCACCAACCAGAAAAAGGCCAGTTCCTTTTGCACCCGATAACGGATACCAAGGTAGACCAGCAGGGTAACTGGCAGGAAAAAAAGGATAAACTCCGGGGAGTTAAATAACACTAGTTCATTGCTCTGCTTTATTTTCAGCGGCCATTATAACAGGCTGTTGAGAAACCCTCAGCCGACAGGATCGCTTCTGGAACCGATCATCCGAATGCCCGCCCGCTATTTGTAGTTCAGCAATTTTAAAGGTATGTTAGTCGTCTCGATTGAGGGCAATTATTTTATGGATCACTTTCAATACAGCGATAGCCCCTACCCCATTCGCGAGGGTCTGGTAGAGGCGTACCGGCAGTATTGGCAGGCTCTGGCCAGCCCTGGCAGTTGGTTCAGTGGCGTAGAGCGCATCGCGATAGCCGCGGAAGTGCGCAATGCTCTCACATGTCCTTTCTGCGCCGAGCGCAAGAATGCACTGTCTCCCTACACACTCGAAGGAGAGCACCAGCAGGGCAGCGTCCTGAATGCCATTGCAGTGGATGCTGTACACCGCATAGTGACCGACCAGTCCCGGATTACCGAAGAGTACGTCAAGGACAATATAGCGAGCGGCTTTAGCGAAGAGCAGTACGTAGAGCTGGTAGCCATTACGGTCACCGTTTTCAGCATCGATGAGTTCAACCGCGCACTGGGTCTTGGGCCGGAGCCCCTGCCGGAGCCCATTGCGGGCGAGCCGGACCACTACCGCCCAGACCAGGCACAATCTGGCACCGGTTTTGTGTCCATGATTCCCGAACACGGCGCAGTTGGTAAAGAGGCGGATCTATGGCCCAATGGACAAACTGCCAATGTGTTAAGAGCTCTAAGCCTGGTACCCGATGGCCTCCGTGGGTGGCAGAGGGTAGCGGCACAACAGTACCTCGCTCCCGAGCGCCTGATGCAGTTTTCCTCTCCCACCGGACGAACCATTAACCGCATGCAGGTCGAATTGGTTGCAGGGAGGGTCTCATCTGTTAACGAGTGTTTTTACTGAACTACCTCACATGCCACGATGCTCAGTCTGAGTGCCGACCTCTCCGATGCCACAGTAAATCTGCAAATGATTAACGGTGACCTGGCTGCCGCCGAGGGCGATCTCGCTCACGCCGAGGCCCTGATGAAATTCGCGGAGAGTTTTGCCCGTCGCGACGAACAGGCACTCTCTGCAGCTCGCGACGCTCTGGCTCGGCAAGCCAGCCCTGAAATACTGGTTGATGCCGCCGCCGTTGCCGCCAATTTTCAGCGCATGGTGCGAATTGCCGACAGCACAGGCATCCCGTTGGACACCCGCAATGCCGCAATCAGTGTCGACATCCGCAAAGAGTTACAGCTGGAGCGTTTTGGTTCATCGAAAAACACGCCACCCCCCGGCTGGAAAATCAAGCTACTGGGCCTTATTGCCAGGCCGCTTGCCAAGCGCAAATTAAAGCAAATGCAGCAGACTACCCAGGACTCCATTGGCTAAGTAGCCCCAGGGCGCCATAGCGTCCGCCTGGGCCGCTTTAGTCAGTCGTACGACGGTCTCGCTTGACCCGCCGCTCCTGCTCCCCCCCATTACCATAAAGCTTGCTTCGCTGGCTTTTCGGGGTGCGACGGTCCTCATCGAAAACTCGACGATCCGGGTGGTGCACATACTTGCAGTTACAGTGGGATGACGTGCAATCCGGTAGCGGTATGGGTGGCGCGGCCGCTACCAGAAAGCGCCTGGTTCCAAAAGCCTGTACCGCCGAACAGGCATTGGCATCATAGCTAAACGACACCGCCTGGTAGGAGCTTCCCACCTGCAGTGTCGTGCCCTCAGGCGTACTATTGGTGGGTGCCTTTCTGATAACAGAGCGTGTAGTTTGCCTGGACACTGCGCGCAGTTTAACAAGTAAAGCCACGACAATAACCAGCAGTATAACGATAGCAACGGTTTTCATGGCATACCCTCTACCGCCCCAGGTGCCCCCCGAGATAAGACAATAACATATTAAGTACCAGGCGTACTATGCAGACCAGGCTCTGCCATGATTTTGTAGGCCAGCAACATGTTTCCAGGTAGTTGGCCAAACATACTGTAACCCGACAGCACATAAAGCCAATCTCCGGCCAGCATCTGTCCGGCGACATCGATAGACCCTCCATGCCCCGAAATACCGTTGCTTGCGGTATAGGAAATAGCAGTTTCTGAATGCCACAGAATTTGACCATTTTCCAGGTCGAACGCGCGTATTTTTCCGTCTAGCCCCGCGCTAAAAGCCAATTGATCGGTCACCGTTACAGCTGCGGACTGTCCATAATAGAAAGAACATCGATAGCGGTCATCGAGATCCCGTTTTTTTCCCGAGCGTCGTTGTTCCAGTCCCACCAGGGGTTTATTTGCCGCTTCGAACTCGCAGCCGCGTTCTACTCGTTGCTGCCACAGCAGTTTGCCATCGGTAATATCCAGCGCATAGAGCCCCGGTTTCGGTTCGTAGCCGGCGCGGTCGCGCTCGGGGTCGGCGACGGGTATTATCAACCGCTGGCCCGACACCCCCATTCCCCAGTGAATGCCCCCGTTAGACGTACCCTGGCTGACCCGGCTACGCCACAGTAGCTCACCCTCGATGCCCTGTGGATCGGGGTCCAGCGCAAACACCTCCCCGGACTTCTGGCCCGCCAGTAATGCCTGCCCTCCCCCGGGCAGGTCCGCAATGATAACCGAGGCTCCGAAATCAAAATCACCCCCAGCATTCTCGGGACAATTTGGGCCATTACTCAAGCAGGACGCATTCCAGACGTCTCCCAGGGTGGCTTGAAACTTCCACACCAATTCACCACTATCCATGTCGAGAGCCACAATAGCATCGCTGGTGTCCGTAGCCGGATGCGATAGATTTTCCCCGGTTCCAAAATAGAGTCGATTACGTTTCTCATCGATTGCGCCCGTGGTCCAGACCACCGCCCCAGCCGGTCCGTACTTGTCTACTCCATCGACATTTTTACCCCTATAGGTGGCCTCTTCGGTCGCATGCCACTGCCATAGCTGGTCGCCATCATTTGCGTCCAATGCCAGAACCACACCGTGGGATTTGCAGCAGCTGTAAGCCTCACTGCCCGCGGCTGCTACCTCATAGGACGAAACGGGAACGTAGAGCCGGTCGTTGTGAAAACTGATAGATCCTGTCACCACAGAGGTGTCATAAACCCGGGCAGATGCCTGCCACACAATATTCAGACTCACCGGGTCGAGTGCAAAGACGGTGGCCAGGGAGTCGGCAAAAATCAGTAGTTGCCTGCCATCATTTAACTTGGCCAGGGTAATCGCTGATCGGACACCGGTAAGAACTTTCGTGTGTGCCCTCACGCAACCCGTCCTACGGTCCAGCGCATAGAATTTTCCCGCCTTGTCACCTATATACAAGGTATCACCGACAATGACAGGCTGGGACCGAACATCGGTGACTCTGGGAAAAGCAAAGCTCCAGGCCAGCTCCAGGCGCCCGACATTCTCTCTGGTGATACTGCTAATCTCATCACTAACAAACCGCCTGTTGTGATTGCCAAGGCCCCAATTCCCGGCATATACCATAGTCCCCTCTGCTGTACTTTGCTGGCACTGCGCCGATTCAACCCAGCCGTAAGCGTTCTCTGCCTTACCAACCAGGTGCATGGCGATCAAACCGCGTTCCTGCTTGGAAAGGTGTGCAGCCATCGGCTGCATCTTGCCAAACTCCATGGCCATCAACAGCGTTTCCTTGGAGAACCCGGCCAGAGCTTCCCGGGTCGGGGCGAGCATGTCCGGATTGTCGTGGCAGGTCGCGCAATTATTATCAAATAGCACACCGCCAATAGCTTCCAGCGGTAATTTATCCGCGTGGCGAATGACAAAGCTCTCAATGGTCCTCATTGGTTCCCGATACAATTGGCTGTCGACCAGAAGCAGTCCTGCGCCCGACACAATTATCATCAGCAGCAGAATAGTCATTAGTGAACGCTTGTATTTCATCACTCGCTCCAGAGTTTCAGGTCCATACGTCGATAGAGCACTAGTGTGCCTGTAGTGCACAGTCGCTGAATGTTACAATACGAGTAACGAGGTACACCAGAGCACCTCTGAATAACTGGTGGACATCATAACAATAGCAAGTCCAGCGAGAGAGTTTTTATGAAAACCCCACGCCTCACCGTAATTCTAGTTCTGGTCACACTGTGTATTTTTGCGCTGATGGCGGTTCTTGCTCCCGCCATGATAGAGGAATCACAAAATGTCGTCATTCCGCACCCGGCTTACGAGATATCGCCCCAGGCAACCGCCCTGCACAAAACACTGACCGTCGGCGATCTCCACAGTGACAGCAGCCTGTGGCAGCGCGACCTGTTGCAGCGCAGCGACCGAGGGCACGTCGATATTCCCCGGCTGCGCGAAGGCAATGTAGCGCTACAGATGTTCACCTCGGTCACCAAATCACCCAATGGTCAGAACTATGAAAAGAACTCCAGCGAGTCGCTGGATATTATTACGCTTGTGGCGGTAATGCAGGGTTGGCCGCAGGCCACCTGGACCAGCCTGACCGCTCGCGCTCTACACCAGGCCCAGCGGCTGCAACGTATGGCGGACCAGGCACCACAACAGCTTCAAATAATTCGAAGCGCAGCTGACCTCGAAACCCTGTTAACCAGACGAAACAGTGGCGACACTACCATCGGAGGCATTCTGGGCACTGAGGGCTCCCACGCCCTGGACGGGAAACTGGACAACATTGATGTCTTGTATGAGGCCGGTTTTCGGATGATGAGTTTACAGCACTTCTTTGATAATAGACTGGGTGGTTCCCTGCATGGAGAAAGTGGAGCCGGATTAACCGAATTCGGCCGCCAGGCCGTGGATAAAATGTTGGCCCGGGGCATTATGATCGATGTTGCTCACTCGGCGCCCCAGGTCGTAGAGGATGTTCTGGCAGCCAGCCATGCATCACTGATAGTCAGTCATACAGGGTTTTACGGTCACTGCCCCAGCCACCGTAATATCAGCGATGCATTGATGCACAAGATAGCCCGGGCCGGTGGCCTGATTGGGGTGGGCTACTGGGATGGGGCCGTATGCGACCCCTCACCACAAAGCGTCGTCGCTGCTATACGCTACGGGATTGACCTGGTGGGCGAGGATCACATTGCCCTGGGTTCAGACTACGACGGCGGGACCTCGGTCACCTTTGACACTTCCGAGATCGCCGTACTGACCGACGAAATGCTCAAGGCAAATTTCTCCGAGACCGAAATCCGTAAGGTCATGGGCGAAAATATGATGCGGTTTCTGCGCCACAATCTTCCCGAAGGGGGTCAGTGACCATCCGGAAGGCCTGCCCCAGGATGGCCTGCCCCCGGATGGCCTGCCCCCGGAAACACTACTTTTTTCACCAGACATTGGAGACGGCTGCAAAGATTAGCTGTTTTGGACACCATCGCCCGGCCTTCGGCTTCCCTCACTACGGCCAGTTTTCTGGGGCCCGCCTTGACGCGCGTCCTGCGCGGCAAGGCTTTCCGGCACATCCATGTGCCTCCAACCCCTGAAAACAGGCCTCCGTTCGGCGAGCTCAAAGGTGTC
>JABHWT010000342.1 GCA_018657645.1 Halieaceae bacterium
CGGCCCTCTGCTGGGCCTGATCGTAAATGTAAAATACATCGTCACTGCCAAAGTACTCCATGTCGCTCTCGCGCAGGAATTCCTCTGTATCCAGGCGAACCAGCAGCGGCATATCTGTTTGTTCAATGATAAAACCCCGGTTGTAGATTTCCTCCTCTATCATCACCTGGGCCATGGCCAGACCCAGTGCCGCATCGCTTCCGACATTGACCGATATCCACTCGTCGGCGTGAATCGCCGATGGACTGAAGTCGGGCGTGATAGTGACCACATAGGCGCCCTTGTAGCGAGCCTCGTAAATAAAGTGGGCATTGGGAATATGGGTGTAATTGGGATTGCCCCCCCAGATCAGAATCACATCGGCGTAGTGCAGGTCGTCCATTGAATTGTTGAACACGATCTTACCCATGGTTGTTGCAGCGCCGGGGTAGTGATCTCCAATATCGGTGTTGTTTTCGAGAATGGGCGTGTCCAGAACACTACCGGTACGGGTTAAACCAATGCCATGGCAGCCATTGCTCATACCGGAACCGAGATCCCAGAAAATGGAGCCTGGTCCCTGTCCCTCGGCGGTCATAGTGTCGATGGTTTTGTCCGCTATTTCAGTGAGGGCCTGATCCCAGGAAATGCGTTTCCATTTTCCTTCTCCCCGCTTACCCACGCGCTTCAGTGGAACGGTCAGGCGCGACTTGTCGTACATCCGGTCACTGTAATTGCACCCCTTCTGACAGCCGCGAGGGTTAAAATCGGGCACCTCCGGGTTGGTCTGTTGGTAGCTTCCTACCTGCTCCTCGCGCCACACAACGCCCTCTTTAACATAGACGTTCCAGGCGCAGCCCCGCTGATAGGCGCAGTTGACATAGTGCGTGCCTTTGACTACGCGATCCCAGGTCCACTGCTCTCTATAGATATCTGCAAAGCGACCGTAATGGGTCTCCCCGGCCAGCGTAGCAAGGCCTTGCTGATTTACTACATCCTCTGCTTGCTCCGCAGCCGTTAGACGGAAATTCACCACTCCCAGCAGCGCTGCGCCGCTGGTGCTTTTGAGAAAACGTCGTCGGGTGATTGTAGTGGGCATCGACTATTCCATTGTCAGGTTCTGATCTGTGTATAAAGAAGTTCATCGCTGGTGGACTCCAGCCCCGCCTCACCCAGTAGCTGCGCTAGTACCTGGTATTCGGATGCCAGGGCTGCAATCAACACCCGCACCAATTCCTGATAAAAACCCATAGCTTGCGCTTGTTTAAATTTATCTTGCAATTGCGGTAGCCAGCGCAGCGGGTAGCGCGCCACAAAATCGCGTTTGGCACGACGCTGATCATCGGCATCGGTTCCTTTCGCGATCAGTTCTGCCTCGCAATAGCTCAGGAATTGTAGAAATTCGAGCTGGGTGGTGAGGTGGTCGGGCAATTCACTTTGTCCCTCAATTAAAGACAGGCCAAAGTGGTTGTAAAAGCGCAGTAATTCCTCCATCTGGCTCATTCGAGGGCCGCGATAAAAACCACTGTGCAGCGAGCAGCCCGCAGCGGAGGAGGTTACGTCGAACAAACGCGTGTACTCGAGCTGCAAATCATCATTCGTGCCGGTTTGGGCCAGAGCGGAACCATTCACCTCGTTCTCTAAATCGGGTGCGATCTGGGCGAGGCAGGCCATGAGCTCGTCGCAAAACACGCCCTCGCTAATCAAGGCAATTTGTCTGTCATCGGGGTAGCGAAAGGCCGCCGCCATTAATGCAAAAAAAACGCTCCAGGTATGAGCAAGGTCAGAGCTATCATTTGGAGCGCCGGTTTCCATCATCGTTACATTCTTTCGGCCGTAGTTTAATTCGACGAGCTAATGCCTATTAGTCTTGAGTCAATAGTATAGTATTGTGTGTAGTTTACGACCTGCATAAGGTGTTTCTTTGATTTGACTCATCATCTTCCGCAATCGGGTGTCGGGAACAGGTGTCAGGGATCAACATATCAGCATAGAGAATAGGGAAATGGACAACTACGATGCAATTGTAATTGGGGCCGGTTATGGCGGGGCCAGTCTGGCCGCTTTGCTGGCGCACGGTGGTCTGCGGGTGGCGCTTTTGGAAAAGACCCGCATGGCAGGGGGTAAGACACAGACGACGGAGCGCCTGGGCTACCGTTTTGAAATGTTTGGCGCAGTGGGTATTCCCGCGCTGAATTCCAGGTTTCATGAATTGGTGGAACTTCTGGGCGTGGCCGATGAAGTGCCCTTTATTGTGCCCGAGGGTAATGCTGCATCGATACGCTATAAATCGCAGGGGGGCGATTGGCGTACCCTTTATAGCCCGCTGGTGCAAACCGGATCGGAAGAGGAAATCGAGAACCTGCGTCGGGTATTTGATGCCAGCGATGACGATCTGGGGGCGATGGCTGCCATGTATGAAGCCATGTTCGGGCTCGATGAGGATGCATTGGATGCACTCGATGAAGTGGGTATGCTGGATTGGCTGGCGCAGTTTTATTTGTCGGAACCGCTTACAGCACAAATTTGCATGAATCTGATTACCTTGTTTGTGGTGCCGGTTAATCGATTGGCGGCCTCCGAGGCGATACGGGTCATGCGGGAGCAGGCCGTAAGCGGTGCTGGCAGGTATCATATTGGCGGGTTTGGTCGGGTCGCAGAAGCATGTGCCGATTACGTGGTGGAAAAAGGAGGGCTCTACCTGAATAAAACCCGGGTGCAGCGCATCCTGGTTGAAGAGGGGCGAGCGGTAGGGGTTGAGACTGACAATGGGCAAATAAGGGCCACAGCTGTCATCTCTAATGCCGGTATCCAGCCCACCGTGTTGAAGTTGGCCGGCGAGGAAAACTTTTCCGCCCAGTATATCGAGTACATTCGATCACTGGAGCCCAGTTGGTCAATTGCTGGCTTTCGTTACATTCTGGACAAACGCATTTTTGACGCGGGGTTGATTCCCATTTTTTCCAACCAGAGTTGGTTGGATGACGAGCGATTTGCGCGCATGCAATCCGGTGACTGGCCCGATGTGCCGCTGATCGCGATCGATGTGCCCACCGAATTTGATGCCTCCTTATCACCGAATCCAGACCATCAACTGGCCAATTGTCAGGTGTTTATTTCCGCAGATCCAAAATCGAATATGGAAGCAGAGGCGATTCGCCGGGCAGAGGCGGTCATCGACGAGCTGTGGCCTGATCTGAAAGATCACATTATTCGCAAGGAACCCTATGGCGCGAGACAAATATCCGGGATGAGCCGGGACTCGGTGCTGCCAGGGTGTGGTGGTGAAGCCGTGGGTTTGGCGCAGGTTGTGGGTCAGGTGGGTAAGTCCAAACCCAATCCACGCACACCCCTGGCTGGGCTGTACATCGTTGGCTGCGATGCCGGTGGACGTGGCGCGGGTACCCATCAGGCTGTGGACTCCGGGTTTAATGTGGCGGCCCTGGTCCTGGAGGACCTCGCGGGGAGCGGTTCTTAAGAGGCAATACCATTGATCGACTTATGCCGACCGTATCTGCACCTGGGAACATCGGGGTCCGGCCATCGGGGTCCGGCCATCGGGGTCCGGCCATCCGGGGGCCGGCCATCCGGACTAGCGACCGCCAAACACGGGTATTGCATACCAATTACCTATACCAAGTAGCGATTGTGTCGAGCTAGCCAACACCGATTGTTTCGACCGGGGACCTCAGATGGGACAATCGGTGATGACAACTGACAACAGGTGACCCAAAAAATGAAACCAATGAAGTTTGCTCTGGCGACCCCCGGGATGCTTAATTACCCGGCATCTATGGCTCCCTGGGAGAGAGAAAGCGGCGG
Organism: Halieaceae bacterium; assembly: GCA_018657645.1. Classification (GTDB taxonomy): domain Bacteria; phylum Pseudomonadota; class Gammaproteobacteria; order Pseudomonadales; family Halieaceae; genus JBALVT01. The sequence goes on from JABHWT010000342.1 coordinate 3,802, forward strand.
TGCAGAGATACTGCGCTTTGCCAAAGTGGCAGACAGGCAGAGTTGGCAGTGGTTGACCGTTCCAGAGCATGTTCTGATGCCCACCGATATGTGTGAGATGATGGGCAGTCGTTTTCCCGAGGGCGTGGCGGCCTGCGCGGTCCTGGCCGGGGCAACCGAGAGAATTCATCTGTTGACCTATGTTCTGGTGCTGCCCTATCGCCATCCATTGATGCTGGCCAAGCAGATTTCAACCATAGAATTTTTAGCCGGAGGTCGTTTTACCCTGGGCACGGCGCCCGGCCATCTCGAGCGCGAGTTCGAAGCACTGGGTGTCCCATTCAAGGAAAGGGGCAAACTCACCGATGAATATCTACAGGTGCTGAAACAGTGCTGGACCGCGGATGAGCCAGCTTTTAGTGGCAACTACACGGAATTTGAAGGGATAGTCATGGACCCGAAGCCCGTACAAAAACCACACCCTCCGATATTTATTGGCGGTAATACAAAAATAGCCATGCGCCGTGCCGTTGAGCACGGGGATGGCTGGATACCCTGGTTAATTACCCACCAGGAGCTGGCCGAGTGTCTGCAGTACATTCGAGAACAACCCGGGTTTGAAGAGAAAAAAGATAACTTCGAAATATTGGTACCAACTACCCAATATCAGGTTGAAGACTATTCGCATAGAGAAACCGCCGACACCAGGATTGATTCGGGTCGAGATGACGTCATGCGAGAAATTGAACGCCTACAAAAAGCAGGCGCCACCACCGCACAGGTAATGCCGCCGAAAGTAGAAACCTTTGAGCAGTGCCTGGAGTGGCTGGAGTGGTTTAATACAGATATTATCCCGAACTTCA
>JABHWT010000425.1 GCA_018657645.1 Halieaceae bacterium
GGACGCGGGACGGACATTGTTCTGGGTGGTAATCTCGATGCAGAAATTACGGCACTCGGGGAAGCCTCCGATGCGGAGCGAGAGAGTGCGCGTGAGGGTTGGCAGCATAGACACGATCAGGTATTGGCAGCAGGGGGACTTCACATTCTGGGTACGGAGCGCCATGAATCCCGGCGCATAGATAATCAATTGCGTGGCCGAGCCGGGCGTCAGGGCGATCCGGGCGTGTCGCGGTTTTACCTATCCCTGGAAGATAATCTAATGCGTATCTTTGCCTCTGATAGAGTTAAAAACTTCATGCAAGCCCTGGGGATGGAAAAGGGAGAGGCGATAGAGCATCGAATGGTCACCAATGCTATAGAGAAGGCCCAGCGCAAGGTGGAAGGCCGCAACTTTGATATCCGCAAGCAACTGTTGGAGTATGATGATGTAGCAAATGATCAGCGTCAGATTATATATCAGCAGCGCAACGACCTGCTCACTGAAGCCGACATTTCGGCAACCATAGATGCGATCAGGGACGATGTAGTCAATGAAGCTATAGATAGCTATATTCCGCCACTCAGTGTAGAGGAGCAGTGGGATATTCCCGGACTGGAACAGCAGCTCGAGGGAGAGTTCGCGATTTCCATCCCGGTGCAGACCTGGCTGGATACCGATGACAGCCTTTATGAAGAGGCGCTTCGAGAGAGAATTCTCCAACAAGTCAGCGCAGCTTACGAGGCCAAAAGCGAGCAGGTTGGCCCCGATATGCGCAAGATCGAAAAGCAGATCATGCTGCAGGTGCTGGATAGCCTGTGGAAGGAGCATCTTGCAACCATGGACCACCTTCGCCAGGGGATTCATTTGCGAGCCTATGCCCAGAAGAACCCCAAACAGGAATACAAACGAGAGTCATTTGAACTGTTCGAGCAGCTTCTGAGCAGCTTAAAGTACGAGGTCATAAAATTTCTCAGCCATGTACAGGTTCAGCGAGAGGATGAGGCTCAGTTGCTTGAGCAGCAACGTCGCGATGCCGCAGAACATGAAAAGCTGGCCTTTCAGCACGCCGCGGCATCGGGTATGGAGGCTGATGCGGAGCCAGAGCAGGAGGAAACCCCGAAGACCTATACCCGCGAGGAGCGGAAAGTGGGACGCAACGAACCCTGCCCTTGTGGTAGCGGGAAGAAATACAAGCAGTGCCACGGTAAACTCTGAGTTGGCATGGAGGGCGACGCGATAGATGAGTTACTTGCAGTGCCTGGTGTGCGCTTGGGCACCGTGTCAGCGGGTGTCAAAACACCGGGGCGGAAAGATCTGGTGTTACTGGAAATTGCAGATGGAGCTACTTGCGTTGGCGTGTTTACCCAAAATGCATTTTGTGCTGCACCAGTCACTGTGGCCAAACAGCGTTTGAATGAAACCGGGATTAGCCCTCGCTATTTGTTGGTGAACACGGGTAATGCAAATGCCGGTACGGGTGAAGCCGGAATCGAAGCCGCAACAGCGTGCACTGCAGCAGTGGCCGATAGGGCGAGAGTATTACCCGCTGCCGTTTTGCCATTTTCCACGGGTGTGATTGGCGAGCCATTGCCGGTTGAGACTATTTGTAGCGCTATTCCCCAGGTATTTGAGGCATTATCTGAAAATGGTTGGGCCGAGGCGGCCCAGGGGATTCTGACAACAGACACCCGTCCGAAGGGCGTCTCGAGAACTTTTAGTGTTAATGGCGAAAAATTTGTAGTCACCGGCATTGCCAAGGGTGCGGGAATGATCCGACCGAATATGGCAACAATGCTGGCGTTCCTGGCAACTGATGTGGTCGTAGAACGGCATCTGTTACAGGATCTTTTGGCTCAGGCGGTGGCGATGTCGTTCAATCGCATCACCGTGGATGGAGATACGTCGACTAATGATGCTTGTGTATTAGTGGCTACCGGTGAAACGGGCACCCCTACGATAGGCGACCCGGAGGAGCCACAGTACTGCGCTTTGCGCGATGCATTGTGCGAGGTGTGTGTTGCTCTGGCGCAGGCATTGATTCGAGACGGAGAAGGGGCAAGTAAGTTTGTCACTATTGATGTAAACGGTGGATACGGTGAGCAGGAATGTCTGGATGTTGCCTATACGATTGCGCATTCTCCGCTGGTTAAAACTGCTTTATTTGCCGCAGACCCCAATTGGGGTCGTTTGTTGGCAGCAATTGGGCGAGCCGGTGTGCCAGAGTTGGATGTCGATCGAGTCGACGTATTTATAAACAATATTCTAATAGCCCAGGGCGGTAGTCGCGCGGCGACCTACACTGAGGAATTGGGCGAGGCGGCCATGGCACCCCAGGATATAACAATACGCATAGAGTTGAACCGGGGGGAGTCAGGAGCGACCGTTTGGACCACTGATTTTTCATACGATTATGTGCGTATCAATGCCGAGTATCGCACCTGAATGGAGTCGGTACACGTCGTGGTGGGCGTTGTCAGTGATAGCGAGGGCAGAGTTCTGATCGCGCGCCGTGCCGCCGGTTCTCACCAGGGTAGTTTATGGGAATTTCCCGGCGGGAAAATAGAAGCGGGCGAGATCCCGCAGGGGGCTCTGGCGCGAGAACTTTTAGAAGAACTGGGCATTGAGACAGGCACCTTGAGCCCATTCCTGCAGATTACGCACGATTATGGTGACAAATCGGTGCTATTGGATGCGTGGGTTGTTGTCGATTATAAGGGAACCGCCCGCGGCAGGGAGGGACAACCACTGGCCTGGGTCTGGCCCTCTGAACTGGAAGGCTACCCGTACCCCGCCGCCAATGCGGCCCTCATAGATGCACTTGTGAAAGCCCGTTAAAGCGTCTTTGGGGCGTGAGCCGCCTGCTCCAGGAACTGCTTGTGCAAGGTCGCTACGACATCATCCAGTTGGGTCAAGGATTGTGAATTGTCAATGACGATATCGGCATGTTTTAGTCGCTCATCGCGCGCCATCTGAGCATCCATTATACGCCTCACCTGGGCCTCATCATTGTTGTCGCGGGCCATGGTGCGCTGCACCTGGACTGGTCCTGGAACGTCCACAACCACAATGGTGTCGACCATTTGACGTTGCCTGGTTTCCAGCAGAAGCGGTGAACTCAGTATCGTATAGGCGGAGTCGGATGTGGAGAGCTGATGGAGAATCTCCTCGCCAATGAGAGGGTGGGTTAATTGTTCCAGCCAGAGGCGTTCATCCTTGTCGGCGAACACCCTGTGTCGCAATGCGGCTCTATCCAACGAGCCATTGTCAAGCAGAATGTCGGGACCGAAATGGTCGGCAATGGCACGCAGTGCGGGCTTGGTGGGTTCCACGATTATTCTGGCGACGATGTCGGCATCGACTACAGTAATGCCAAGGTGTTCAAAGCGCTGTGTGACCGCAGATTTACCACTGCCTATACCACCGGTAATGCCAACAACCAGGCTCAAGGCTGTAGTCCTACGGTACCCATGTAAAGGTGCATGATGCGCTCCCCCCAAAGTAAACTGATCCAACCGGCCATTGCCAGATAGGGACCAAACGGGATTGCCACGTCTCTGCCCCGTTGCTTGATTACCATAAGAGCGATACCACAGATAGCGCCGACCAGTGAAGACAGTAAAATAATCATGGGGATTGCCTGCCAACCCAGCCACGCACCTAGAGCAGCCAGTAATTTGAAATCTCCATAACCCATGCCTTCTTTTCCGGTCACAAGTTTGAACAGCCAATACACGCTCCACAGTGACAGATAACCCAGCATCGCCCCCAACACGGCATCCGTAAGACTGACGTAGGTGCTGCCCAGGTTGAACAAAATTCCCAGCCACAGCAGGGGGAGTGTAATATCGTCCGGCAGCAGTTTGTGATCCAGGTCGATTAGAGTCAGGGCAATGAGTGCCCAGGTGAAGAGCATGGCGCCAAGCAGGGCGATTGATGCGTCAAATGTCGTCACCAGGGCAAGCGTCAAGAGGCCGGTAAACAGCTCGACAATGGGGTAGCGCAGGGAAATGCCGGTATTGCAATTAGCACACTTACCCTTCAGCAACAGATAGCTTAGAACGGGAATATTGTGCCAGGGTTTAATGGGCGCCTTACAGTGAGGGCAGTGGGAGTTCGGCGCTGCGAGACTGAGGGTTTCTCTGGAGGTTTCAGACTCCAGCTCCAATAGTTCGCAGCACTCACGACGCCATTGATGTTCCATTATTTGTGGCAGGCGATAGGCCACTACGTTTAGAAAACTCCCCACTACCATTCCAATGGAAGCCAGGCAAACGGAAAGGAACCAACTGTGTTGATGAAAAACTTCTAGGGACACTGGACCACTAAACCACTGAACCGAGCATAAATATAGGCAGATACATGGCTATCATCAGGCCACCAACCAATACACCCAGGATAGACATGATCAGTGGCTCCATCAGGGAGCTCAAGCTATCTACCGCATTGTCTACCGCCTCTTCATAATGCTGTGCAACTTTGTCGAGCATGTCATCCAGTGCGCCGGATTCCTCTCCTATAGAGATCATTTGAAGTAACATTGTAGGGAAGAGCCCGGTGGACTTTACCGATGAGTAGAGCGTTGTACCGCTGGTAACATCCTCGCGAATCTGGCCAATGGCCTTGCTGTAAACCGAATTACCTGCAGCCCCCGCGGTAGAATCCAGTGCCTCTACCAGGGGCACACCAGCGGAAAAGGTTGTCGCCAGGGTTCTAGAGAATCTCGCGATCACCGAGTTAAACACTATGTCGCCAACTACCGGAGCCTTTAATGCCAACTGGTCCAGGAACTCGGAAAATGGCACCGAGCGTGATTTCACCTCCTTGAATAGAAAAATCGTAGCGACCAGGCCGATGAAAATGATGACCCACCACTCCTGAACGAAGTTGGATATGCCCAGCACAAAAAGTGTGAATGCGGGAAGGTCCGAGCCAAAGCTGCGAAAGGTCTCAGCAAACTGAGGAACCACCTTAATCAGTAAGATAGCGGTCACCACCAGTGCCACCGCGATTACTGCGATGGGGTAGGTCATCGCCTTTTTAATTTTTGCTTTTAGCTGTTCTGTTTTCTCTTTGTATGTGGCTACCCGGTCAAGCATGATCTCCAGTGTTCCAGAACTCTCGCCAGCGCCAACCAGGCTACAAAACAGATCATCAAAATGCTTGGGATGCTTCTTCAGTGCATGGGCCAAACCATTGCCCGATGCCACTTCGTTTTTAAGGGCGATCACCAGATCTTTCATACTTGGCTTATCCATACCCTCGGCCACGATATCAAAGCTCTGCACAAGTGGTACACCGGCTTTCATCATTGTTGCCAGTTGTCTGGTGAAAATAGCAACATCTGCCGCGCTTATAGGTTTTGCCATTCCAGAAAACAAGGGAGCGGCTTTTTTGCGTACTGATTTTGGAATAATGCCCTTGCGTCGTAACTGGGCTTTCGCCATTGACGCACTATTGGCAAATACTTCGCCCTTGCTCGGATGGCCATTCTTGTCCGTGCCATTCCAGTTGTAGGTGTACCCCTTTGCAACGCTCCCCGCCATAATCTTACCCGCTTCTCTGAAGAGTGTGTTTAGATATAATCTTAATCAGTGGTGATCCGATTAACTTCTTCCAGGCTGGTTAGCCCTTGGGCCGCCTTGACCAGGGCCGAGGTTCTGAGGTCGTTGAATCCCTCGTTGCGGGCCTGTTGACCGATCTGAATAGAATTTCCTTGCTCCATTATGAGTCTTGAAATTTCGGCTGTTACCGGTACAACTTCGTAAACACCCACCCGCCCTCTGTAACCGCCGGTACAATTATCGCAGCCCACCGCCTTCATCATTCTGGCCCCCACCAGCATCTCCTCTGTGAACCCTTCATTAATCCATGTCTCATCGGGGACATCGTCTGCTGGTACACTGCACTCATTACATAGGCGTCTTGCCAGGCGCTGAGCGATAATCAGACTAACGGAGGTGGCGAGATTGAACGCGGGCACGCCCATATTGAGCATGCGGGTAATTGTCTCAGCTGCGCTATTGGTGTGTAAGGTCGATAATACCAGGTGGCCTGTCTGAGCAGCTTTAATGGCGATTTCGGCGGTTTCCAGGTCGCGGATCTCGCCCACCATGATGATGTCGGGATCCTGGCGCAGGAAAGAGCGCAGGGATGATGCAAATGTGAGGCCCACTTTGGTGTTCACATGGACCTGATTGATACCCTCGAGATTTATTTCTACCGGGTCCTCGGCGGTTGAAATATTGCGCTCGGGCGTATTGAGTAAATTGAGCCCAGTATATAATGATACGGTCTTTCCCGATCCCGTGGGACCTGTCACCAGAATCATGCCCTGGGGCCGCTCCAGAGCTCGCATATACATGTCTTTTTGATCGGGTTCATAGCCCAGCGCGTCGATGCCCATTTGGGCACTCGATGGATCCAAGATCCGTAGCACGATTTTTTCACCAAACAGGGTGGGCAGGGTGTTTACCCTGAAGTCGATAGAGCGACTACGAGACAGTTTCATTTGAATCCGTCCGTCCTGTGGTATGCGTCGCTCTGAGATATCCATTTGTGACATAACTTTCAACCGGGCGGCCAACCTCGGGGCCAGGTTTCTGGGCGGCTGAACCACTTCCGACAGTACACCGTCAGTGCGAAAGCGGACGCGGTATCGTTTTTCGTAAGGCTCAAAATGGACGTCGGAGGCGCCCTGTTTAATGGCGTCGGTCAGCACCTTGTTGACGAAGCGGACAATGGGTGTTTCATCGGCGCCGCCGGTATCTTCGTCATCATCATCTTTATTGCCCTGGATCAGATCGATGTCGATGTCATCCAGTTCTATGTCGTCCAGGCCGCCTAAACCGTTGTCAAGATTATCTCGTGCCTCTATCCATTGCGTTATGCTGGCGTTGAGCGAGCGCTCCTCAACCAGGATCGCCTCGGTGTTAATGCCGGTGTGAAATTTTATTTCATCCAGTGCCGCAAGATTCGTGGGATCGGATACAGCAATGAACAGACGATTGCCTCGACGAAATAGTGGGAGGGCGTGGTGTTTAACCACCAGTTGCAACTCGACCAACTCCTGCTCGGGAAATGAACCGCTGTTGAATGTACTGATATCAAACAACGGAACACCAAACTCATGGGAGGCAACTTCTGCCAGGCGTTTACTGTCTACTTTTTGCTGCTCTACCAGGTATTGGACATAGGACAGTTGTGCCGCTGACGACTGGCGTTGGGCATCGACGGCCAACTCGGCAGTTATAAGGCCCTCAGCTACCAGGCGTCCTGCCAATCCGCTGAGCTGTCCAGTTGTTTTATCGTTCATTTGTTATGGAATACCTGATTAAAGAGTATAAGCCCCGAGCTTCGCAAAGTGACCCCAATGGTCAGTATAACCATCAACTTCCTCTGCTAATAGCATTACGGACCAAAGATTGAGCAATACACTGTATTGCTCTGATTTTCTCATCGCTGGTTACGGCTGTCGATGGTTCGAGGCAGTATGTGACCAAAAATGTCACATATGAGCATAAACCGTCGTTGTTATTGACCTGTACGGGCACTTGATGCGAGATCTCAATGCTTCGTTAACACGTTGTAATATAAGCACAAAATATACAATATTTGGACAATTTCGATATTTGGCATGGTAAATGCTTTGAAAGTGCTACGCGGATTGATTGTAGCGCACCCCGGTGAGCTGCTATCGAAATTATCCTATTATTACTAGTGGAGTTGGAAAATGAACATTCAAAAGCAAACACAGCAGGGTTTTACGCTTATCGAACTGATGATTGTTATCGCAATCGTGGGTATTTTGGCCGCAATAGCACTGCCTGCCTATCAGGACTACACCGTACGGGCCAAAATGGCCGAGCCAATTGCAGCGCTGGCCGAGGCAAAATCTTCCTACACTGAATTTTATGCTTCCAGCAATACTGTTCCCACCAGCCAGGCGGAATCGGGTGTACTTCTCACTCGTAACAGTGAGTACATCGTGTCCGTGGCGGTAAGTACCAGCAGCCCCATCATCACCGCGACGGTCCCGGCAGCAATTATTCCCGGTGCGGCCGGTACCAACCAGACCATACAACTGTCTGGCACCACGCAAAGTGACGGTACGATTAACTGGGTGTGCAAGCCCGGTGCTACCAATGGTCTCGATACAAAATTCCTGCCGGCTACCTGCCGCGGTTAAGAGCCCGATGAAACGAGAGCCCGGTGATTCACCGGGCTTTTTTTTGCGCCCGGTGTACACAGGGCAGACGAGCTACACCAGGCACAGGTCGTGATAGTGACGTGAGACCCAAAGGGCAAACCCACCTGATCCTGATAGGGCTGATTTTGCTAGGTGCATTACTGGCCTACGGTTCGGCGCTGCAAGCCCCCCTCTTTTTTGACGATAAACCAAATCTCAACCATAACCCACTGGTACAAATTAGTGGCCAGCAGTTTGATCAATGGCGAACTGCAGCGCTCAGCGTCGATGCGGGCCCGCTGCGACGGCCTGTGTCGATGGTCAGTTTTGCGGCCAACCACGCTGTTGCTGGCCATTTCTCTCCCGTATCCCTGAAGGCGGTGAACCTGGCCATTCACTTACTGACGGCAGTCCTCGTCTACTTCCTGGCAATTAGTGTTTTTAAGGCGCCAACACTTCCCTCTAGGGATCAAGCGACGTTGCGGCTGGGCGCATTGGCAGCCATGGCAATATGGCTTTTGCATCCCTTGCATGTCTCTACGGTACTGTACTCAGTTCAACGCATGGCTCAATTGGCGGCCCTGTTTACGGTGTTGGGTCTATGGCTTTTTTTGCATTATCGATTGCA
>JABHWT010000447.1 GCA_018657645.1 Halieaceae bacterium
AGGAATGCCAGTGCAAGGTAGAGCGCCACCACGCAACCCACCAGTGCAGACTGCGCATCGCTGTTCCGAAAGTACAGCATTAATACACCCGCGAGCACCACTATCATGGTTAGCAATGTGGCCCCATAGGACATGACATAACCCTCTGCTGGCCAGGCTGTAAAAGCCGCGCTCACGGCATCACTGCTGTCTAATAATCTGCTCGCAAGCTCGATACAGGCCACAATTATTAGTGCGAAACCCGCTGCGGAAAAAAGACCATGGATATTCCAGATTCCCCGTTCCGGTATCCACATAAGATAAAAAGCCAATAGGGGGAGAGAAAGGGCTGCACTGAGATAGGAACGTGCTGCAACCGGATCTGACAAACTGATTTGCAAGCGGTTCTGTACCAACCAGTACAAGGCACTAATGCCGACTGCTGCCAGCAGCAATCGGCAGAAACTGAATTGATAGGCCATAAACACTGCCACCACACAAATCAGATAAGGAAGGTTGGTCAATATAATGCGGGACTCGGCCGTAAGATCGGCCAGATAGGTCCGGCCCCCAAACGCCACGACAACAAACACTAGTGGCAGTACCAGCTTGAAGATTGCCCGCGGATACATCTGCATGGTGCTGCTTTGCTGCTCCTATAGCTATAGGGACCACTGTGTGCACGGCCGGCCATAGCCCAGTTATGTTTCGTTAACGCGAATTTCTTATCGTATTCTCACTAGGCGTAACGCCTCAGTAATGATAGCCTAGTTCGACCATTATTAGCATCACTTCAGTGGCGAATGTCAACACAGACAGATACAGGGTACCGGGCCAAAATTCTTGTCAGCGATGATGACTTGAATGTGCGCCTGCTGACACGGCAGTGCCTGGAGGCCGAGGGTATGACCGTGGTGGAGGCCAGTAACGGGCCCGAGACAATCGACGTGTTTGTTCGGGAGCACCCGTCTCTGGTATTCCTGGATGTAGAAATGCCAGGCATGTCAGGGCTGGAAGTGTGCAAGCGCATTCGACAAATGCCGCAAGGCGAGTCCGTTCCCATCATGATCGTCACCGGTTCGGATGATAGGCAGTCGATTGACCAGGGATTCGAAGCGGGTGCCACGCAGTATAAAACCAAGCCGGTTAATTGGTCACTACTTGGTCGCGATGTTCAGTACATGTTGCGAGCCAGCAATGCTTTTAACGCATTAAAACGCCAGGAAGACCGCCTGCGCTACCTTGCCTATTACGACCCGCTGACCAGCCTGCCCAACAGACGAAGCTTTAACGAACAACTTAATCGAATACTCAAGCGCAGCTTTCGACGTAAATCCAGTGCGGCGCTGATGTTTATCGACCTGGACCACTTCAAGCGCATCAACGACTCGATCGGACACGGTCGGGGGGATCGTTTACTGGTAGAAATTGCCAAACGACTTATTCGGGAATTACGCGAAGATGATTCGGTGAGCTATTTCACCGACAATGATGCGGTGGATTCCGACAGTGGTGAAGGAGGGACCGAGATAGCACGTCTGGGGGGTGACGAGTTTACCGTTGTATTGTCAGACATTGACGACATTGCCCATGTGGAGGCGGTCGCAAAGCGAATTCTCGTCTCCCTGTCGGAGCCCATTGCTCTGCAATCTCATAACCCAGTGGTCACACCCAGCATTGGTATAGCACTTTATCCGCAGGACGGCTCAGACCCGGATACGCTGGTACACAATGCAGATACCGCCATGTATGCTGCCAAGGCTCGCGGCCGTGCTTGTTACCGCTTCTACAATGAGCAAATGAATGCCAAGGCCGTAGACCAGCTCAAAATGGAAGAGGAGCTACGCGATGCCCTTCGGAATGATCAATTGGAACTACGCTACCAACCCCAGGTAGATACTTCAACGGGAGAAGTAGTGAGTATGGAGGCGCTGGTGCGCTGGAGGCACCCTGAACGCGGCATGATTTCTCCCGTCGATTTCATCCCCATTGCAGAGCGTACCGGCCAGATTGTGGAGTTGGGGCAATGGGTGATGGCCGAGGTAGCCAGAAACTGCACTCACTGGGATACGCAGGGCCTGAAAAAGATCCGATTCAGCATAAACATATCTCCACTGCAGTTTAATCAACCAGACCTTCCCCAGTACATTACCGAATTCCTGAAGGAAACAGGAATAGATCCAGCGCGTCTTGAATTGGAGCTCACTGAAAGTGCCATCATGAATGATGCGGAATCGAATATCGCTAAACTGAATGAGTTAAAGGCCACCGGCCTCGAAGTGGCGGTAGATGATTTTGGAACCGGGTATTCGTCACTGAGCTATCTCAAACGCTTCCCCATAGACACACTCAAAATCGATCAGAGTTTTGTCGCAGATCTGAACACGACAGATGGAGCTGCTATTGTCGATGCAATACTGGCACTGGCTAAATCTTTGAAACTCAGGGTAGTGGCCGAAGGCATTGAAACAGAGGAACAACTGCGCTATCTGGTCACCAAGGATTGCGACCTGCTGCAGGGATATTATTTTTCCCGCCCCATAGAGCTGAAAGATGTCCCCGCGATGCTCGAAACGACCTTCACCATGCCTGTGGATGAAGACTAAATCAGCAGAGCACCCGATTTACCCAAAGCAATGAAGCGGACTCGATTTATTTTATTCCTGGTGGCCTCATTTCTGGCCAGCCCACTATTCGCGGCACCTGATAACAACCATACTGCCATGCGCTTGAGGGTCTTGCTTCAGGGCGAGTCAGCTGCGGCCCTTCGAGTGCTCGTAGAAAAAAACGGTGGCATCATTACCCACGATTTACCCATTATCAATGCCGTCGGTGTCAGGGTCAGCCAACGACAATTGACTGAAATACTCCAGTCCAAGCTCGTAAAACGGCACATAGATGACCTGGCAGTTTCAGATAAGCCAGACACAGCTCCAGAAAGTGATTGCGATGTAGGGGGTAGTCTGGAGCTGGAGACCAGCAGCACGGGGTTTAAGTGGACACTGTTTAACAAGCGGGAAACCCCGGTCAGACTGAAGCAACTGATCCTGTCCTGGTCCGAGTCCCTGGGAGACATCAAATCGCTAACGGTAGACAAGCAGCTGATAGACCGGCCTCTCTACGGCGCGGGACAAAATGGCAGAATGGAAATCAACTTTGAGGAGGAATCTGCCCCGGCAATAGGGAAATCTGCAAAACTGCATGCCTCCTTCGCCAGACCAGACAGAGAAAGAGCATTCAACATTCAGCAGCAGGAATTGAGCCTTGAGGCTGGTTTTTTTGGCGGCTGCTCCACCCAATTGATCCCCGGGTATAGGGGAAACAGCGATAACCCCTATTTCCCACGTGTTGCGGGCGCCTCCGCTTTACACACCCAGGGCATAACCGGAAAAGGGGTGACAGTAGCAATCATAGATTCGGGCCTGTGGGAACACCAGGCTCTCACCCACAATACCTCTGGCAGGCAACGCGTGATTGCGCGTTACGACGCCATTAATCATGTCGTGGGCGATCGTTTGTTTGACGAAAGCGGTCACGGCACCCACATGACCAGCGTACTTGCCCATAGCGGTGAGGTAAAACTGGGTAATCAGCCCACCGGCACTTTCAAAGGCATTGCCCCGGATGTAAACCTGGTTGCAGTTAAAGCCTTCGACATAGAAGGCCAGGGTGACTTCCTGGATATTGTTCGTGCCATACAGTTTGTAGTCGACCAGCGAGATACCTACAATATCAAGGTACTCAATCTGTCCTTTGCCGCGAAGCCCCGGTGGAACTACTGGCAAGACCCCATTAATCAGGCTGTCATGCGCGCCTGGGCAAGCGGTATTACGGTAGTCGCCGCCGCGGGAAATGAAGGCCCCGATCCAATAACCGTGGGCTCCCCGGGCAACCTTCCCTACCTGATTACTGTCGGAGCAGTCACCGACTCCTGGACTCCCGACTTGCGGGACGACGACTATGTTCCAGATTTCTCTTCCCAGGGGCCAACACCAAATGCCCACATCAAACCAGATATTGTTGCACCTGGCGGCCACATAGCAGGCATTACCCGCCCCGGCTCCAGGCTAACCCAGGATTTCCCCGAATACTTGCTGAAAACCGGCGAGTTCGTAATGACGGGAACCTCGCAAGCCAGCGCGCTAGTCAGTGGCATTGTCGCTTTACTACTGCAACTGGAGCCAGACCTGAGCCCGGATGATGTGAAATGCATATTAACTACCAGCGCCGAGCCCGCGATAAACCGGGACAACCTACTGGCCTATAGTCCATTTCAACAAGGAAACGGATACGTCAGCGCAACTCGGGCCGTAACCTTAGGCCAGCGAGGATGCGGCAACGAGGGCCTGAACATCCACAGGGACATAGCCGGGTTAGAGCACTTTCAAGGCCCCGCAATTGTCGAGCAAGACGGTACGATTAGCCTGCCAGGCCTCGGGAAATTGCATTCTCAGACGCCGACTGAAAAAGGCCTGAGTAAAAGTAGAAAATGGGGTGTGAAAGCGCACATAGAGCGAAAGAACTACCAGTGGGACGAGCAGCGATCAACCGCCGCAACGCACTTTGACTGGCAATTAATGTACGCGCAAGAGAAAGCAAAAATGGAAGAACTGGCCAGGCAGCCCCAGGAAAACAAGCGCATTCCGGGCAATTAAGCCGCCCTATGACCCGTTTGGGTCATTTCGCCACGAATATTCAAGTAATCTCATTTTTATTCTTATATATCATGTAGTTAGAGAACACCCTTCAACTAATTACAGTCGTTATGCGCCCTCCATGCTCGCACCGACCCGTCGGCATGCCCCATAAGGGGTATGTCTGATTCTATATTTCCAACTTCCGCAGCCGTATAAAGAATCCATGCATCCATGTAAGAAGATGCAATTGGCATAGAAACAAGGGCATTACACAATCGAAGGACGTCGCCAACTTGCGACGGAAATCGAAAAACAAAGTTGGATATGGCGGAGATATCAAAATGAACACTAATAGATTAGCCACAAGCATCGGAGTTTTGGGTTTAGCCACCTTTTTCACCGCGGGTATTGCAACGGGAGACTCGCAGATCGATTCTTCATATAAGGTGCTGGACAACAACCGGCAGGTAGTAAGCCACGCACTGGCTTCAAACAGCACCTATACCCAAGCCACCCGGTCCGGATTCAAATGGGGCGCGCCAAAGCCCGCCACCACCGATCACTGGGCTGCATCCGTTGCAGACTCCAGTGGTTATAAGTGGAACCAGGACATTACAGACACAGGATCAGCTACGCAGAATTTTGCGGGGAGTGCTGGGTTTAAGTGGGGTATTCGTAACTTCTCCGACCAAGCTGGCTTCAAGTGGGGTATTCGCAGCTTCTCTGACCAAGCTGGTTTCAAGTGGGGCATTCGCAGCTTCTCTGACCAAGCTGGTTTCAAGTGGGGCATTCGCAACTTCTCCGACCAAGCTGGTTTCAAGTGGGGCATTCGCAGCTTCTCTGACCAAGCTGGCTTCAAGTGGGGTATCCGTAGCTTCTCTGACCAAGCTGGCTTCAAGTGGGGTATCCGTAGCTTCTCTGACCAAGCTGGCTTCAAGTGGGGCATTCGCAACTCCTCCGACCAGGCTGGCTTCAAGTGGGGCATCCGATAGTCGCCGCCTGAATCATTTGAGAAAAAGAGCAGTCCAATCCGCCAGACTGCTCTTTTAATTCCACGTTTATTAGAACAAAACCCTCTCCCAAAATTACTCTGTTGCTTGTGCGTTACTGCAGATCCAAAACCGACAGCTTGTAATTAGTATTCCAGACAGAACCTACCGCGATGCTACTGCTCGCCACCGTGCTCTCGGATATCTGGTTATTCGCCTGTCGTTAGACTAAACTCTAGTCATCCTTACTATTTAATAAGCAGATTAGGTAACCAGAGCAGGTACGGTGAGAAGACACAATCTGTTAGCGTTATTATTTTCTCTATGTGTCCCATTAGATTCCTTTGCGGTCTCATCAGGAGATTACCATTTTGGGCGAGCTCCTTTTAATTCAATGCTCACCCAGCTAGCGGTGAGACAAACCTTTCAAGACTCACATGGTTTCCTTTGGTTTCTCACTCAATCTGGCATTAACGTATATGATGGATACTCCGTTACACCGTACAAGTATTCGATTAGCAAAGCTGGATCTATTAGCCATAGTTCTGCTACCGGCATCATTGAGGATAAGAGTGGAGTCATTTGGATAGCGACCGAGAGCGGTCTTAATCGCTTCGATGCGGCCTCACAAACTTTCGAAGTATTCAAAAGCCGTAGAGGAAAGGATTTTCAATCACCAGCATCAGACACCATTTACGCAATTTTTTGCGATAAGCAGGGGTTTATATGGCTTGGATATGAGAATGGATTCAGTAGCTTGGACCCCGAAACAAAAAGATTTAAGCACTACTTCAGCGAAGCGGATACAAGGCTAAGAAACTTCTATGTCAGTAACTTTCAACAAACCGCCGATGGTCTGATTTGGATTTCAACTTTGGGTGCCGGATTGCTAGTGGTCGACCCAGAATCAAACACCCAAAAAAGATACAATTCGAGTTCGATTGAACTAATGGAAGTGCCCTCTGATTATCTCAGCACTATTTTTGTGAGTTCAGACGATCAGATTTGGATTGGCACTCAAGACCAAGGATTAGCAAGGTTCGATCGAGAAAATGGCACTTTTGAGCAGTTTCGGCATGATCCAAGCAACTCTCATTCCCTCCCATCAAACGAAGTATTCTCGATCATAGAGGACTCTGACAAGCTTATTTGGATAGCCACATCAGACGGATTTAGCATACTTGATCCAGACTCACGTGGCATTCTACGGTTTAGTGATAGTACTCCAGGAATTACAAACAATAGAGTTCTGAGTATTTTCCAAAGCCAAGACGGAATGTACTGGGTAGGCACCTTTGATGGATTAACTCAGGGATCAAAATCTCTGTTTGCCAGAGTCGACCAGCAGTCCGGCCTCTCCAGTAACTCCATTAATGCATTTGCATCTGCCGCCTCTGACAGTCTCTGGGTAGGAACCGACGATGGGCTGAATCTTATTTCACAATATTCAGACCAGATTCAGGTTCTCAATGAGGCCACAACGCCAGCCATTTCCAGCCCGGGTGTCATGAGCCTATTTGCCGAGGGAAACACAGTATGGGTTGGCACAGCCAACGACGGCCTTAACAAAATTGACCTGGACAAGAAAGAAACCACTGTTTACCACCACAGTAGATTAGATGATCAAACACTTGGGAGTAATGGTATAACCTCCATTTTGAGAGACTCATATGGCAATTTGTGGGTTGGCACCTATGGCGGAGGCCTGAATCTGTTTCTGCCTGAAACTCAAACATTCCGGCGATATCGGGCGCACACCACGGATGAAAACTCGCTTAGCAGCGATTTCGTCATCGCTCTCGAAACAGATAGCAGTGGGAATTTGTGGATTGGGACGGAACAAGGCGGGCTCAATCGATTTAACTACCATACAGGGGCTTTCTCGCGATATAAACATACGCCAGATAATGCGGATAGTTTATCGAGTAATACGGCCTGGACACTCCATGTTGACCCCAGCGGCGACCTCTGGGTTGGAACACGCAGCGGTGGAGTAAATCGGTGGAAAGCCGAGGATATTGAAACGGACAGACCAAGGTTCATCCACTATTCCGAAAATATTGGTTTAAGCGCACCCAGCGTTTATGCCATTGAAAGTGACGCCACAGGAAGTATTTGGATTTCCCATGAAGGCGGGTTAACGCGGTTTCATCCCGAAACCCTGGTTACCAGGCATTATGATAAAAGCCATGGCCTGCAGGATAACGAATTTAATCACAACGCCGGCCATCAGGATGCAAATGGCAAACTGATATTCGGCGGCAACCGGGGCTATAACACCATTGACCCCGGTCAGCTTACTCAACGCTCTTTTGTACCCCCACTCCAAATTACCGATGTAAAAATTCTCAACGAGCACATAAATTTTGGTAAACCCTATTACGACCTGTCTGGAATCGAACTCACGCACAAGGACTACTCCATTTCATTTGATTTCTCTTCCCTGGACTACACAAATCCGCTAAATAATCGGTACGAGTACCGACTGGCCGGTTTCGACCAACAGTGGTTTGAAGTCGAATCCGGGCGCCGCGGACAGGCCACATACACCAATTTACCTCCAGGCGCCTACACCTTACTGGTTTCGGGTTCCAGTTCCGATGGTCTAGTCTGGAACCGGGAAGGCATAAATCTGCCCATTCTCGTTCACCCTCCACCGTGGCTAAGTTGGTGGGCATATACTATCTATGCCATTGCCTTGGGATTACTATTGCTCTATTTGGTGACCCTGCAAAGGTTAAAATCCCGGCAGGCCGTCAATAGACAGCGGGAACTCGAACGCAAGGTAAACGAGCGCACAGTCGATTTACAAGACGCCAGGCGCTCCGCAGAGGAGGCGAACCTAGCCAAGTCTGACTTCCTCGCTACCATGAGTCACGAAATCCGTACGCCTATGCACGGTATGATTGGCATGACTGAGCTACTCCTTCACACCGACCTGACGGAGCAGCAGCACCGCTTTGCCAACGCAGCGCACAACAGTGGCGAAGAACTGCTGACCCTGATCAACGACATCCTGGATTTCTCCAAAATCGAGGCCTCCAAAGTAGAGTTGGAAAGAGTTGATTTCGATCTGGTGGAGCTGCTCGACGAAATTTGCTATTTGCAAGGCGAACCGGCCCAAAAGCGAGGTTTGTCACTTAACAATATATGCGATGCTTCCGTTCCCGCAAAACTCGTTGGAGACCCTGCAAAGATACGCCAGGTGGTAATGAACCTGGTAGGCAACGCCATTAAATTTACCCACAACGGCGATGTAAATGTCAGGGTTTCATCTAAGTCAACTCCCTCCAGAAACCGCCATGTTTTAGTTCATATCACAGTGGAAGATACTGGAATAGGCATGGATGAAGACACCCAGGAAAAGGTGTTCGATGCTTTCACACAAGCGGACACAAGTACAACACGAGAATATGGTGGAACTGGATTGGGCCTGGCCATTTCACGCCAATATATAGACATGATGGGGGGAGAGATTAATATTAAGTCGCAGGCAAACGAGGGAACCTCCATTACCGTAAGCCTTCCTTTGCGAGTATCTACTGCCGCTGAGACGCCTGACATCGATCTCGGACACTATGAAGCGCGAGTTCTGTGCGACAACGCCGCAACAGCAGAAATGGTCTCCTCCCATTTGACACGCCTGGACGTTGATTCAATCGGGGTCAGTAATATTGCAGAATTGTTTGGACAGACTGAACCCCAGATTATTCACATAGCGGACTTTGACGCTCTCGCCGGGCTACCAGATCTTATATTCACTCTGCCAGATCACCATAATGGCGTGTTATTGACGCCGCTAGCCGGAGCAACTGTCCCGGCCGAGTTAAGCAACTGGCTGGTGCTGACCAAGCCCATCTCCTCGGCTGCTTTACGTGACACTATTTACCGCCTGGTTAATTTGGAGCAGTCTGGGGAGACTACAACCGGGCCAGCGGAAAATCGAGAGACCGGAGGGATTGCCAGAATACTTGTGGCCGAAGATGTAGAGACCAATCAGAAAATCGCCATGGAGATGATTCAGATGCTAGGCTGTGATGTAGTCATCGCCGCAAATGGACAGGAGGCCATCGACATGTTCCTAAATGACTCCTTTGATCTGATATTTATGGATTGTCAAATGCCGGTTGTGGATGGCTACGAAGCTACCCGGGAAATCAGAGCCTTCGAAAAAGAAAACCACTTTCAGGCTATTCCAATAATCGCATTAACAGCCGGATTCAACAAAGAAGATGAGGCGCGCTGCAATGCAGCAGGTATGAATCGTTATTTAACCAAGCCCTTTTCCATATCTGAGCTAACCGAGACACTGTCAGATTATCTTGGTCGAGATTTTGGAAAGCCTGTGTCGCGCATTGTACGACCTTCCAGTGATCACTCTCAGACTGAGACTGCTGTCCCGGCTTCCCCCATGACAGACATAATTAACATGGCCGCTGTGGGGAATATAAGAGAGGTTGAGTTGCAAACAGGCAAGTCCATTCTTCCTTCTATTTTTGAAGGTTTTGTTAATCAGATGTCTGATAAACTGATTGAATTGCAAAACGACTACCAGTCCGGCAATCTCGAATCCCTCTACCGCACCGCACATGCCATTAAGTCGATGAGTGCGAATATAGGTGCTGAAAAAGTGAAACTTGTCAGTGGCGAGATCGAAGCGCTTGGCAGGGCCGGATCAAACAATGATGTAGATACAAAGATAGACACCTTGCACGGTGTTTATAATGAGTTTCTGGTGGCATTCGAGGCGGAGATTACAAACTGAGTTTCTAGCACATCCCACCAATCACGGGCTCCAACAGAAGGATAATTGCCAATGATCAGTTGTCGTTGGATTTACGCCATCACTGCTCTCTCGCTACTACAAAGCGGGGCACTTTGGAGCCAAGCAACTCAGCAATACAATATCGGCCCCACTTCCGTGTCTTCTCTTTTGAGTCAGCCATCAGTTTCTACAATACTTAAAGACAACACTGGTTTTCTATGGATAGGCACACAACACGGTCTTCACAGATATGACGGCACAAAGGTAACCATATTCTCAGCCAAGAACAAGTCAGCCCATTGGATTCCCAACTCGGATATAAGCCAAATTACTCAGGACAAAGAGGGTACTATTTGGGCAGCCACTTACGGAGGTGGCTTAGCAAAGCTCAATTTCAAGCAAGATCGTTTCGATGCCGTCTTCTCAGACTCAGTAAAGGAGTACTCCTCCCTAACAACCCTTACTGTTTCTGACAAAGGAAATGTATGGTTCGGAACCGCGAACGTCGGAGTAGGAATGTACAACCCTCGATTGCAGAACCATGCCACCTGGCTGGCTTCTAACCCTGCAAACGAGGACATAGGCCTGGTTTCGGATATATTGCAGGATGGACTGGGGTATATATGGGTGGCCGGCGAAACCGGACTGCACAAAATCGATCCAGCGAGGCGCTCAATTAGCGCCTACAGGCCGCGAGCGCTGAATGGTTCCATTACCTCAAATTCTAAAATGACAGCTCTGGAACTCGATGCAAATGGAATTCTGTGGATTGGGACCAGTGTGGGAAAAGTGTTTCAGTTTGACCCGGAGTCCTTATCTTTTACTCTCAGTGAGACTATAAACAAAGCGGGCATCAGCACCGTATCTGCACTCGCATTTAGTGGCGACACATTGTGGATAGGTACGCACAGCGGATTAGCATCATTTCAAACGCGGCAGTCTACTATCGAGCTGTATTTGGCGAGTAACTCTGACCTTTCGAACAATGACGTCACAAGCCTTCATGTCAGCAAAGAAGCGGTTTGGGTTGGTACATATCAGGGACTTGATTTCGTGGCGGCCACAGGTTTCGAGAAATACCACCACAGTAACAGTGGTGTATTTAATGACGTTTTATCCTTCACTCAAGATTCATCTAAACGAATATGGGTGGGGACTTATGATGGAGTCTTTTTACTTACAGCGCAGCCTCCCTTACATAGGTCACTTGATTCAATTTTCGAAAAGATAGACTTGGCAGACCATCGGGTAATGACGATTGCGGCAAAAGATCAGGAACTTTGGTTGGGTTTTCGTCAAAACGGAGTGCAAGTCGTAAACCTAACCAACGGATCCACTCATAAGCCAGAGATTCCCGGAAATAGTGGATTAGCTGTTACTAAGATATTGCACACTAGCGAGGGATCCACATGGGTTGCGACGTTTAACAAAGGCCTCTTTAGACTCTATCCGGACGGGATACGATCTTTCAATCAAATGACCGCGAACTTCTCTGAACCAACTGTGGTGGTATTACTTGAGTACACCAAAAACAAGCTCATAATTGCCACTGAGCGCAAAATTTATAGTTTGGATCTGATCTATAACGAGCTTGATTTCCTCGATTTGCGTTTTGGGGATCGCAACCAGCCTGTAACAATACACTCCATTACACAAAATGCTAATGGGGATATCTGGATCGGCACCAAAGATTCCGGCCTTTACATTTGGACTCACAAAAATCAAGCATCTGGGAATTTGGACCTAATCTCCCTTGGAGGGGAACCAAGTCTGCCAAGCGATACTATTTATGCAATAGTGTTTGACTCAATGAATGACGCCTGGGTTTCCACTGCTCGCGGCCTGACAAAGCTGAGTCAAAAAGGTGAAGTGCTCAAAAGCTATACAGGAGTAGACGGCCTACAGGGTGCAGATTTTAACTTCGGAGCATCCTTTAAAGACCAACAAGGCCGTATTTACTTTGGCGGCACCAGCGGCTACAACAGATTCAACCCAAACAAAATTGACACGGGATCGCCACCTCCTCCTCTTGTTTTAACGGAACTTAGTATCGCAGGGGAGCAGCCTCCTCTGCAGGCACCGTTGCATAAGGTGAAATCCATCGAGCTTTCCCATACCGATCATTTTGTCACCCTGGTTTTCAGTGCTTTGGACCTCCTTAACAAAAACAGTAGCCGCTATCGCTACAAGCTCGAGGGCTTTGATCCACAGTGGATAGAGCCCGGCGGCAGGAACAGCGCCACGTATACCAACATCCCAGCCGGGGATTATACTTTTCGGGCTCAGGTCGCCAACGCCGCTGGCACATGGGGACTACAAGGCCTGTCGCTGAATATAAGAGTATTCCCTGCTCCCTGGTACAGCTGGTGGGCAATTACCTGCTACGTGCTACTGGCACTTGTCTTGCTGCGGCTCACCAAGGGCTTCTACGATACCTACATTTTGAAAGAAGAAGCCACCGCCTACGCATTGGAGACACAAGCCATTGCCGACAAGGCAGCAGATGACCTCCAGGAGCAGCTCGAGATTCAAGACGACTTAATGAGGTCAGCCAACAAACATAATGTAGAGTCAATGCAGATTATCTCGAGTTTGATATCCGAGCAGCTGGATCACACCTCCGACCCGCTAACCAGGGATGCAACACAAAGTAATCTCAGCCGTGTGGCTGCTCTTACCCGCCTGGAGTCCTGCCTGTATTACCAGGATGATTGCGTACTGGCTGACCTTCACAAGTACACCGACATCATTATCGATGTCATCCTGAAGGACAGCCCAATCCCGGCTGAGCGCATCACTACAATAAATGAGGTCACCGCCACTCTGCTGCCTGCAAAGCAGGCTTCACTTCTGTCAGTGGTAATCTTCGAATTGGTAAACAACTGCGTACAACACGCTTTTAATCACTCTTCCTCAGCAAACTACATACACATCCGACTCGGCCCTGTCGATGAGCAAATATCCCGCTTGCGGCAACTGCAGCTGATTGTTCAGGACAATGGTACTGGCATTGCGGGGAGCGTCGTGCCCGATACCGCAAAGAGCATGGGGTTTTCAGCTGTCCGCACCATTGCTGGAATGTTATCTGCGAGCATGGAGATATCTGTCGATAACGGTACCCAGGTATCTATGTTGTTTCCCCAACAATTGGATTCATGAACGGTCGGGAGGCCGTCCCGGGGCTACCGAATGCGGGCTATTGAGTTATTTTCACTTGCCAGTAAATTGGGGCCTGCGCTTTTCTCGCTGGGCAGCAAGCCCCTCCTGCAAATCATCAGACTCTGCACAGCGCCTGGACAACTCCCCCGCCATTGCATTGTCCACAGTTCCGCTCGCAACCTGGCGTAACACCTTTTTCATGGCATCAACCGCCAGTGGTGCCAACCCGGAAATATGCTCGGCCATTTGATTTGCTCTGCTGACCAACTGTGACGCCGGCACCAGGTGGTCGAGAAAGCCGATACTCAGCATGGCCTCGTCATTGAACTCCTCGGCGGCGATTAGAATGCGTTTGGCCAGATTTACACCCAACCTTTCCACAAACCGATTGATGCCTCCCAATGGGTAGCAAATTCCAATTTCAGCAGCGGGGACTTTCATGCGACTGCCTTCAACCCCAATTCTGAAATCACAGCTAAGCGCCAGTTCAACACCGCCACCGAACACGTTGCCGTTGAGCGCGCAGATGGTAGGTATTGCAAGCGAAGCAAGCTGGTCGGTGGTGGCCTGAAAACTGTCGCCACTGATTCGCCCCGAGCCCAATTGCTTCAGGGAAGCACCCGCACAAAACGTTTTGTCCCCGGCACCCGTAACAACAAGCACTCGAATCTGCGGGTCATTGGCTATTATTTTGAAGTGACCCTGCAGGGACTCCAGCTGTTCCTGGCCCAGGGAGTTGTGACTTTGCGGGTTATTCAGCACCAACCGACCAATGTGGTCTGTGGCACTATACAATATAGTATCTGACATCTCTGGTTCGCCATAAGAATTGCGCGAAGTGTCGCACAGGCTCGTCCTCTTCGCCACCGCAAAGGCACCGTCGTGGACATCGCTTTATCTTCACCGCATACTGGGTCATCTGTTTCGCCAAAAAGGATTGATGAATGAAAACCCGCTGTGCCTGGTGCGGAGATGACCCGCTTTATCTTACGTACCACGACGAGGAGTGGGGTGTACCCGTTCGCGATGACAAAACCCTGTTCGAGTTCCTTATCCTGGAGGGGGCTCAGGCCGGCCTGGCCTGGATCACAATCTTACGCAAGCGAGAGGGGTACCGTACCCTTTTCGACGGTTTCAACGCGGAGAAAATAGCCCGCTATAGCGACAAAAAGCTCGAGAAATTGCTTTTGGACCCCAGAATTATCCGCAATCGCCTGAAGGTATTTGGCGCTCGCAAGAACGCCCGTGCATTTTTGGACATTCAACAAGAACGCGGCTCGTTCAGCGACTACATCTGGGACTTCGTCGACGGCCAACCCCTTCAAAATAGCTGGAAGTCACTTTCTCAAGTGCCCGCAACCACACCGGTTTCCGACGCCCTGAGCAAGGACATGAAAAAGCGCGGTTTTACTTTTGTAGGGTCTACCATCCTCTACGCTCACATGCAGGCAACTGGTATGGTAAATGACCACTCTGTCGACTGTTTTCGTCACCGCGAGTGCAAAGACCTGGCTTAGTGCGCCAGTAACCCCAACAAGCTGTTAGAATACGGGCCCAATTCAGGAACCCCGACCCTTGCCCGACACCAGCACAAAAACCTCGTCCTCGACCAGTCGTCGCGTGTGGCAGCTTGCCTGGCCCACTATTTTGTCGAACTTGCTGTTTACGACAGTGGGTTTTATGCATATCAAAATTGTCGCCAGTCTGGGTACCAGCTCGGTAGCTGCGGTAACAACGGGACACCGCGTGTTTTTCCTTATTCAGGCCATTCTAATGGGCGTTTCCGTGGCAGCCACCGCACTGATAGCGCGTAGTTGGGGAGCAAAACAGGTAGAACAGGCAGAGATGGTCGCCTGGACCTCCCTGATCATGTCTCTGGTCCTGGCCGCGGCTCTTAGCATTCCTGTCATATTCATCCCGGAGGCGATAGCCGGATTGTTCGGGTTGGACCAGGAAACAACGCATGCCGCAGCCACCTTCATTTTCTGGTTGGGACTTTTCAATATTTTTTCTGCTGCCAGCATGATGCTCTCCACCGCGCTTCGCGCTGCAGGAGATGTCATTACACCGCTGTGGTTCCTGTTCTTCAGTTCAATACTCAATATTCTGTTTGCCTATTTCCTGGCCTATGGTATTGGGCCTTTTCCTGCCATGGGAGTGGCAGGCGTCGCTTTTGGAGGAGGGTCCGCCGGACTGGTCATAAGCTGTTTGTTCGTCGCCTCGTGGTGGCGTGGGAAGTTCCGAATAAAACCTGTAAAACGCGCCACCGTGGATTGGGCAGCAGCCCGCCAGCTCTTCGTCATCGGGGGGCCCGCTATTCTTGAGCAAGGCATCATCCAGATTGCATTTCTGGCTTTCTTTTCGATCATGGCCCAATACGGCACATCTGCCTATGCGGCCTACGGAATTGGAATTACCCTGGTGTCCTTTTCTCTCGTCATCGGCTTCGGATTCGGCATTGCAACGGCTACCCTGGTCGGCCAGCAACTGGGCGCCGGCCATCCCGATTTAGCTATGGCCGCCGGCTGGCGGTCGCTGCGTATGGCACTAGTGGCAATGATTACCCTCTCCGCCCTGTTGGCATGGAATGCCCGGACCCTCGCTCAATTCATGATTCCCGACCCCGAGGTTATCGATCTGACTGTCGCCTTTATATACATAATCGCCCTGTCACAGCCCATGATGGCTTGCGAATTCACACTGGCTGGTGCACTTCGAGGCGCAGGCGATACCCGTTTTCCACTAATCGCAACATTCTGCGGGATAATTTTGGGGCGCCTGATTCCGGCCTGGGTGGTTTCACGCCTGGGTTTTTCCGTGTACTGGATTTTCGGGGTCATGATGCTGGACTACACAATTAAAGCGACATTATTGCTCTACCGATACAAATCCCGAAAGTGGCTCGATGTCAGTTTGTCCGGGCACCGAAGACCATCCGATTGACACAACTATTGACACAGCTATAGACAGCGACAAAAAAAATACTTAAAGTTGGAATATTAGAATAGCAAGTAGGTTTGGATAATGATCAACCTCTGCGCACCATCCAACGCTGGTAATTGAGAGTATGTCAAATGGCAGCAAGAAAACGCCTGCGCCCCCGGCTTCTCCCTTCAACAAAACGGCACAGCACGATGCCAAGCGCGCGGCCATTTTGTCGCAGGCAGCCAGGCTGTTTAATTCTCACGGGGCCCGCACTACCACACTGAAAGACATTGCAAAAAATCTCGGTCTTACCAAAACCAGCCTGTACTACTACGTAAAAACCAAGGAAGAACTTATTTATCAGTGCTATATGGCTGCACTGGAGCGACACCACAAGGCCCTGGATGACTGCGACCAGACTTACCAGTCTCCAATGGACCGGGCAGCGGCTTTTTTCCGCCAGCACGTCAATAGCCTGATTGCCGCGCGGGAGGGGAAGGCTAATCACATTGCAGCCCTTCTGGAAATCGCCTCGCTCAAGGGCTCCCACCGAGCAGAGGTGGAGGCGCAGTACATCTCAATGTTCAAGCGATTGCGTCAGTATATACGCGACGGCGTTAACAGCGGCTCACTACGGCAATGTGACGCCACCTCGGCTACCCGTGCAATACTGGGCTCTATGGAATGGACTTTTTTCTGGCTCCACAGCATACCGCCAGAGCAACTGCCCAAGGTTGCCGATCGGGCGCTGGATATTCTGGCCCACGGATTATATGCCAAGCCGGGAGAGTTCCAGGCGCCCGGCCTTGAATTAGCAGACACCAGTGATATTGGATTGCAGGGCTTTGATCGCGAGGAGCAAAATCGTTTAAAGCAAGAAGCGTTTTACAAGGCCGGAACCTGGTTCTTCAACAAGCAGGGCTTTGATGGCACATCGCTGGACGAGATTGCCGAGCACCTGAATGTCTCCAAGGGGGCTTTTTACTACCACATCAAGAACAAGGAGGATTTGCTGTTTCACTGCTACAGCCGATCGCTCGATATTATTGCAGCCATTCACGCTGAGGCGGCAAAAACCCGGGAGACCGGACTGGAGAAAGTCGACCGCACGTGCCGCCGAATTTTCTTTTTCCAGAACTCTGATCACGGGCCGCTAATTCGGTATCATTCGATCACCTCACTGCCTATGGCCCGCCGCAAGCAAATCCTGCAGCGTACCGAGACCAAGAACCAACATTTTGGCGATTTTCTACGAGAGGGGATGGCGGACGGTAGTGTCCGCCCGGTCAACATCGATATCGCCGCCAACCTCATTGGCGGCGCAATCAATGCATCCATGGACATTCACCTTTGGCGCAGGGTAGATGATGTCGATGCAGCGGCTATCGACTACTTCGACATTATTTACAATGGCCTTTTACCACGCGCAAAGCCGTAACATTTCCCGGGAGCCCTATAGTGGCCTTTGATCTGAACAAACTGCTTGGCTTGCTGGAAGTTGAGCGCATCGACAAATACCTGTTTATCGGCCGGAGCCCCAGCCGGCCGGCGCGAGTATTCGGTGGTCAGGTGCTAGCCCAGTCGCTGAATGCCGCCCTCCGAACTGTAAGCGAGGACCGCGTCGCCCATTCGATGCACGCTTATTTTTTGCGCCCGGGGAACCCGCTAAAACAGATTGTCTATGAAGTAGACCCTATTCGGGACGGCCGCAGCTTCACCACCAGGCGAGTTGTTGCCAAACAGGAAGGCATCGCTATTTTCAACACCTCAATTTCCTTCCAGGTTGAAGAACAAGGCCTGTCCCACCAGTCCAACATGCCGACAGTAACGCCACCAGAAGAACTGGAGTCCGACCACATCTACTGGGCCCGGTTGGCAAAGGAACATCCAGGGCAGTTTGATACACCTGCTGCCCAGCCTATTGAGCGAAAAACAGTGGATCGCCCCGACCACATTAACCCGCGCCCGGAGTCTCCAATTCAGTATGTCTGGTTCCGCGCCCGGGGAGAGCTGGGCGATGACAGGGCCAGGCACCAAACCCTGCTGGCTTACATGTCGGATCACTCCTTGCTTGGGACAACCCTGCGTCGCCACCCGTATACCAGCTGGAATAAGAATATACAGGCGGCCAGCCTGGATCACGCAATCTGGTTCCACCGCCCATTCAGGGCGGACGAAGACATACTGTATGAAATAGAGAGTCCCAGCGCCTCTGGCAGTCGCGGTTTCAGTCGCGGTACTTTTTACACCAGAGATGGTGCTCTGATCGCCTCGACAACCCAGGAGTCACTGATACGTCGCGTTGATCCATGACATGCATTACAGCTGACTTTCCCGCCGCTGAAATTTGCGCTTCCCGTTGTCCGCAGTGCACAGAGTGTCGTGTTCACCAATCGCCGAAGAACAAACGGTGCTATGTCTCCGCCCGAGCTGAGGATTCCGACCGGTCAAACCGCAACCGGCGCCGATAGGGAAAGAAGTCCTCCACCTGTCCACCTCGAATAAACTCCTGTAACCCCTGCCAGAACGAGGCCTGGTAAATATCGCTGTGAATCTCGTCAAACACCTTGCGAGCACGCTGATTTCCGGAAAAAAACAGCCGGAACTCCTCGGGAAAAATGTCCGCAGGTCCCACCGGATACCAGGGTCGACTGGCCATCTCTTCCTCAATACTGCGCGGGGGCGGAATTACTCTGAAATTGCAATCGGTCAAGGGCACGATTTCATCGTAATCATAAAATACAACTCGCCCATGGCGGGTTACACCGAAGTTCTTGAGCAGCATATCACCCGGAAAAATATTAGCCGATGCCAACTCCTTAATAGCATTGCCGTACTCATCCATAACATCAATCATTTGCTCGTCTGTTGCGTCTTGCAGGTACAGATTCAAAGGCGTCATTCGCCGCTCTACATACACGTGCTTGATAACCAGAGCCTTGCCGTGTTCCTCCATAAGCGAGGGAGCAACCTCGCGTAATTCCTCCATTAAGGCAGCTGAAAAACGGTCGCGAGCAAAGGCCAGGTTGGTAAACTCGTGGGTATCCGCCATGCGGCCCGCCCGGTCGCGACGTTTCACCAGGCGGTATTTCTCTTTCACCTGAGCCCGGGTCATTTCCTTGGGTGGAGTAAATTTGTCTTTAATAACCTTAAATACAAAATCGTAAGAAGGCATGGTGAAAACACTCATTACCATACCCTTGATTCCGGGCGCGACCATAAACTGATCGGTAGTGCTCTCCATATGCCGATGGGCGCAACGATAATAGTAGGTTTTGCCGTGCTTGTTATAGCCCATGGCGCTATATATTTCGGAAATGGGTTTGGCCGGCATGAGTTGCTGCAAAAATAAAACGTATTGAGACGGGACCGTCGCATAGACCATAAAATAGGAACGGGTAAAGCTGAAAACCACGCTGATCTTGTCCGCCCCAAACAGCACGGTATCGACATAGACCTTACCCTCGCCGTTGTGCAGAATGGGTATTACGAAAGGCATCGACGCCGAGCCAGACACAATTCGCCCCACTATGTACGCACCTTTGTTTCTGAAAAAATGGTGCTCGAGAGCCTGAATTTCAACATTACCCGCCGACAAGTCAAAGTGGCGAGTTAGGTATTTCTCGGATACGGTAATGATATTGTGAATGTCGCGCTGCAAATCCTCGTAGGGAATGCTAAAGCTGTAATCGAGAAGCATTGCCTCCAACAAGGTCGCCAGTGAGCCCTCCAGGAAATATGTTCTGTAAACCGGGTTGGGAAACACCGGTGGTATATCGCCGTGCGGAGAAAAGACAAAGGCATGCGCATTGCGGATTTTGCGATGTCTGAATACAGAGCAGTACACCGAGTTGTAAAATGTCTCTGCAATTTCAAAGTTGTCGTGGTCTTTAATCAGTCCCGCATAAACCTGCCGCGCCTCGCTCCAGAATATGAAGTCTCGCAGTTGGTCACCAGCGATCAGTTCGACAAACTGAATAACCTTTGCCGTTTTAGTTTTGTAAAGGTCAATGCGCTGAGTGGACGTGTCGTGCATTCCCTGCCAATCGGCATTTTCAAAACGCGACTTGGCCGCCAGCGTAATATTCTGGAAGTCGGCAAAGTAAGACTCAAACCCATTCAGTATTGTGTGCGCAAAGCGCTCGTGTTTTTCCACGCTTGTGTTCCACCACCGCTTTTACAACAGTTCCCCTGCCAGTAATTCCATAACCACCGGGTCGTGAACACCCAGTAGCATGGTTCCCACCTCGCCGCGTTTACCCGCCTCCTTCCAGGGGCCCAGGCGCTCGATAATCCGCTCTTTTGACCCAATCAGGGATACTTCATCGAGCAGCGAGTTTGGCACCAGTGCCTCTGCCTCTGTTTTCTGGCCAGCCAGATACAGGTCCTGGATTCGGCCTGCGACGTCACCATAACCAAGCGCCGTAGCATAGTCGTGGTAGAAGTTCTTACCTTTTGCTCCCATACCGCCAATGTACAGGGCTATCCAGGGACGCAGCGCATCGAAGGCACTATCCAGATCATCGTTCAATACTACAGAAACAAAGGGTGCTATATCAAAGTCCTTCAGCCCCTTGCCATTTCCCGCCGTAGCAAAGCCGGCCTCCAGGTGTTCACCCAGCACGGCGTATTTATTGGGGTCCATCCACACCGGGAACACGCCATCTGCCACCTCACCGGCACATCGCAGGCCCGCCGGAGTAATAGAGGCAGTATAGATCGGAATATCGGGCTGCGCCGACAGAATTGACTTCAAGGGCTTACCCAGACCGGTGGTGCCCTGCCCCTTGTTTGGCATTTGGTACATCTTGCCATCGAATTCTACCGGGCCAGAGCGCGCCATAATGGCTCGCATAATCTTGACATATTCGCGGGTGCGCGTCACCGGCATGCCATAGGGCACACCGTGCCAACCTTCAACAACCTGGGGGCCGGAGGCGCCCAGGCCGGCGACAAACCGACCGCCGGATAGCTGTGCAAGAGACATAGAGGTCATCGCGCACATTGCCGGAGTTCTTGCCGGCATTTGCATAATTGCCGTGCCAACACGGATTTTTTCAGTTTGAGACAAGACCCAGGTAGCAGCTGTTACGGCGTCATTACCGTAAGCTTCTGCTGTCCACACCGAATCGAAACCAAGGGATTCGGCATGCTTGATAAGATCCATTGGAATGTGAATTTGTTTACCGGAATAGCCCAGCAAAAACCCCAGTTTCATAGTCAATCTCCAAGTAAGGCCACCGCGTGGCTCAATGATCTACAGGTTAATCTGTTCGGGCATAGCGCAGGGCATTGAATTTCCCGAGGTGGTAATCGCCATTACCAAATGTGGTGTTTATCATCATCAGGCGCTTGGCGTAGTGGCCAATATCCAGGTCATCGGTAAGCCCCATCCCGCCATGCATTTGAATCGCCTCCCCGAACACCAGTTTCCCGGCGCGGTCTATCATTACCTTAAGCGCATGAATAACCGGGGCCGCATCTTCATCACCATTGCTCAGGGCGCATACCGCCCGGTACAGCAGCGATTTGGTCTGCTCGTAGGCCATAAAGGTCTCGACCATGCGGTGCTGCAGTGCCTGAAAACTGCCAATAGCCACCCCAAACTGCTCGCGGGTCTTGGTGTATTCCAGAGTTTTGGCATTCAGCTCGCCCATGATGCCCACGGCCTCGGCCGCAAGCCCCAGATTGGCCTCCATCACAACCGACTCGATCAGTGCGCTGGCCTCACCCAAGTTACCAACCAGGTCAGCAGCGGGCACCTGCACATCCTCGAATGTCAGATTCGCAACCTGCTGGCCATCCATCATGCTGTAGCTCAGCAGGGACACTCCGGCGATATCCGCCGGCACCAGAAACAGGCTGACGCCCTGTGTGTCACTCTGTTCTCCCGAGGTGCGAGCGGAGACAACCAGATAATCGGCGTTGCCCCCATTAAACACCACAACTTTTTCGCCATTTAACCGATAGTGATCACCTTCCTTAACAGCGCTGGTCATCACGTCGGCCATCTCGAACCGGCTCTGCCGCTCCAGGTAAGCAAAGGCACCCAGACGGCTGCCGTCGATAATTTTTGGAATGTGGGCCTCGCGCTGCGCCTGGCTTCCACCTTTTTGAATCAGGCCACCAAATAGTAAAACCGTCGCCAGATAGGGCTCGGCCAGCAAACCCTTGCCAAATTCTTCCATTACCAGCATGGTGTCGACCGCACCGCCACCAAAACCACCGTGCTCCTCGGCAAATGGCACCGACAACCAGCCCAAATCAGCGAAGGTCTGCCAGGTTTCCCTGCTCATTCCCTCCTGAGATGCCACAGCACTGCATCGCGTTTCAAACGCGTAATCTTCTTTGATGAAGCGCGCAACGCTGTCCCGGAGCATGACCTGTTCTTCTGAAAAATCAAAGTTCATCTGTGTGTTACCTCAGTATTCGGGTTTACAAGCCAAGCACAGCTTTGGCGATAATATTTTTCTGGACCTCATTGGAGCCCCCGTAAATGGTTGCCGCGCGGCCATACATATAGGATTGACGGGCTGCCCGGCCAAAGCTGTGACCCAGTTGCTCCACACTAAGATCATCCACCAACAGACCCTGATAATATCCGGCTACTTCCATTTGTAATTCCTGGATAGCCTGCTGAACTTCGGTGCCCTTAATTTTGAGCAGCGAAGATTCCGCCCCCGGTGCGCCGCCAGCGGAAACCGCGGCAAGCACCCGCAACTCGGTATACTCCAGCGCCATCAAATCAATATCGATGGACGACAAGCGAGACTGGAACACCGGGTCGTCAATGAGCGCCACGCCACCATTAATTTCCTTCTTCGCAAACGTCCGAACCTGCCCAAGGCTACGTTTGGAGTCTGCAACACCGGCAATATTTGTGCGCTCGTGCGCCAACAGGGCCTTGGCGTAGGTCCAACCCTTGTCCTGTTCACCAATACGATTTGCAATGGGCACGCGAACATCCGCGAACTCGACCTCATTCAGGCTGTGGTGGTCATCAATAGTAGCAATGGGTTTGACGTTTATCCCCGGCGTCGTCATGTCAATCAGTAAAAATGAAATTCCCTCCTGCTTTTTCCCCTCTGTGCTGGTGCGTACCAGACAGAAGATCCAATCCGCATGTTGGGCGTAGCTGGTCCATATTTTGGCACCGTTCACAATATAGTCATCGCCGTCGACGACCGCACTGGTTTTGAGCGACGCCAGATCCGAGCCGGAACCGGGCTCCGAGTACCCCTGGCACCACCAGTCATCACTGTTCAGAATGCGAGGCAGGAAACGAGCTTTCTGCTCTTCATTTCCAAAGGTATAAATAACGTGCCCTACCATGGCCAACCCAAATGGGATGACATCGGGAATGCCGGCAGCGGCCCGCTCGGTCTCATAAATGAACTTCTGAGTGGAGTTCCAGCCTGTGCCTCCGTGTTCAACCGGCCACCCGGCCGCAACCCAACCCTTGTTGTAGAGCCGTCTTTGCCAGTCAATAACCGCCTCTTTGTATGTACTGAGATCAGCCAGTCGGCCCTGCAGTTCTTCGTCGTAAGCTTCAGCGAAAAACGCGCGCACTTCATCGCGAAATGCAAGATCCTCAGTTGCAAAACTCGTATCCACTGTAATACCTCTCTACCTTCGGGGTTAATAAAGATCAAAGGGCCGTAGCGCTCGACAGGGACAGTGCAAGCGAACGCGACACAGCCGTACTCAGATCTATGGGAGTATTTTTGACCTTTGAGTATGTTTTCTTGATAATTCGGGATGTACCATAGCGATTACCCCACTAGAAAACAAGGCTTGAACAAACACATTTATTGACCCGGAGAGACTTCCAGGCCACCACCAGGGACATCAGTAAAGCAAGCTGAAAAGTTTGCGCTGGTACTCGGCAGCCAGGGGGTCGCCTTTACCCAGCGTTGCTATGGTATCGAGTAGTGTCTTCTTGGTGGCGCCCTCTCCGTGGTCAATATCCTGCCTTAGAATACTTATAAGCTGCTCGAGCGCCTCCTTGAACTGGCCGAGGTTTGTGTACTGAACCGCCAACTGGTGACGCACGTCCATATCGTCCGGATTCGCTTCCAGCTGCTGCTCCAGTGCTTCGACCTCCGGTGATTTGGCGGCCTCGCGCTTAAGCGCTAATTGCGCATTCAGCTGCTCGTAGGCGGCATCCTGATCTGCCAGGCGGATTTCGGACAGCACGGCCTCGGCCTCGTCCAGCCGGTGGCACTCTATCAGGGCCTGTACATAGGCCACTGTTATCTGGTACTCCTTGCCAGATTCAGTCCAGGCCTGGCGCAGCGGCGCGAGAGCCGCTGTAAAATCTCCCTGCTGCATGGCCTCAAGGCCCTGTTGCAGCTGCCCATCCCAGGGCTTGGGCAGGTATTTTGCCAACAGTTGACGAATCTGACTCTCGTCCTGGGCACCGGCAGCCCCATCCACAGGCTGGCCATTCTCTATCACCAGCAGCGTGGGCAGGTCGCGTGCGCCCAACTGCTGGGCTATCCCCGCTTGCTCGTCTGCATTGATCCGGGCCAGCAGAAAAGCGCCGTTGTACTCGGTGGCGATTTTCTCCAGTATCGGCGTCATTTCAGCGCTGGCTGGGCTTCTCGCAGACCAGATATCGACCACAACGGGACGATTCTGCGACTCCTCAATCAGCAGTTGTGCGGCATTTGTTTCATCAATGTTAACAATGAAGTCGGACACTGTAGGTTCTCCGGTGGGTGTCTAGTTTGTTGTCTTTTTTAGCCCCAGCACATCCTGCATGTCGAACATGCCAGGCGGCTGCTCAACCAGCCAACTCGCCGCCCGAACGGCTCCGCGGGCAAAAGACATGCGACTGGAGGCTTTGTGGGTTATTTCTACGCGCTCGCCCTCGGCGGCAAAAATTACCGTATGGTCACCGACAATGTCGCCGGCACGCACGGTGGAAAAGCCGATGGTCTCTCGGCTGCGAGCCCCGGTTTGTCCCCGGCGGCCATACAACGCGACATCGTCCAGGTCTCGCGACAGGGCCGAGGCTACTACCTCTCCCATACTCAGCGCCGTACCGGAAGGTGCATCGACCTTGTGACGGTGGTGCGCCTCCACGATTTCTATATCTACTTCCTCCCCCAGCACCCGGGCTGCCATGTCCAGTAGCTGGAAGCACAGGTTGACCCCTGTGCTGAAATTACTCGCCTTACACACGGGGGTTTGAGCCGCAGCAGCGTCGAGCCGGGCCTGTTGCTCACTGTTAAAGCCGGTGGTACCAATAACAATCGCCTTGCCGTGGCTGGCGCACAGCGCTGCATTGTCGGTCGTTGCAGCCGGTACTGTAAAATCGATCAGGACGTCAATGTCGTCTATTATCTGCGCCAGTGCGCCTCCCACCGTAACCCCGTTTTTGCCCAGGCCCGCCACTTCACCCGCATCGGCACCGATCAAACTACTACCGGGCAGTTCCAGGGCAGCGGTCAATTGAAGTTGGGGTACCAGGCTTACCGCTTCTGTCAGGGTGCGACCCATACGGCCTGCAGCGCCGGTAATACCCACTTTGATGGTCATATTTTCATGTCGTCAAAAAAGCTTTTTACGCCTTCAAACCAGGTGGTCTGGCGCGGAGACTGGGCCTTACCACCTTCAGTCAAAGTACCTTGCAGTTCTCTCAACAGTTCTTTTTGCTGCTTGTTCAGATTAATCGGCGTTTCCACCACGGCCCGGCACAGTAAGTCGCCAACACTACCGCCGCGCACGGGCTTGACGCCCTTTCCGCGCAGCCGGAACAATTTACCCGTTTGGGTCTCTGCGGGAACCTTCAGTTTCACACGGCCATCGAGGGTGGGCACTTCCATTTCGCCGCCCAGAGCAGCGTCGGCGAAGGTAATAGGTATTTCGCAGTACAGGTGCTTGCCGTCGCGTTCAAAAATGGGGTGATCTTTAACCGACATTTGCACGAAGAGATCGCCGGCCGGTCCGCCCTCGGGCCCCGCCTCGCCTTCACCTGACAGGCGAATACGATCGCCGGTATCTACCCCCGGGGGCACCTTAACCGACAGCGTCTTGGTCTCCTCGGTTCGCCCCTGGCCATGACACTTGCCACAGGGGTCGCTAATGCTCTTGCCTTTACCCCGGCAGGCGGGGCAGGTTTGCTGTACATGAAACAGACCCTGTTGCATGCGAACCTGGCCAACGCCACCGCAGGTACCACAGGTAACTGGAGAACTCCCCTTGCGTGCACCCGAGCCATCGCATTCGCCGCAGCTTACCAGGGTGGGTACCCGAATTTTCCGGGTACTGCCTTTAACCGCATCTTCGAGGGAAATATCCATGGTGTAGCGAAGATCTGAACCCCGTTGCGGGCCACCGCGGCCGCCGCCGCCACCAAATATGTCGCCAAATACATCGCCAAATATATCGCTGAAGCTACCGCCACCAAAACCGCCGGCACCGCCGCCCCTGGAGGGGTCGACACCCGCGTGGCCGTATTGGTCGTAAGCCTGCCGCTTCTCGCCATCGGAGAGAATTTCGTAGGCTTCAGATGCCTCCTTGAATTTCTCCTCTGCCTTGGGGTCATCGGGGTTACGGTCCGGGTGATACTTCATCGCCACCCGGCGATAGGCCTTCTTGATATCCTTGGCGTCGGTACCCTTACTAACACCAAGCACTTCATAATAATCGCGTTTTGACATAGACACTTCAGTTTTTGATCTGCTATTTCAGATACGACTACGCGGGCACTCAGGTCCCGCGTTGTCATGGTTTTTTCAGAGGAGGTATCCCTCCATCTGCGATAGAAGAACTATCGTTTACTTCGGATCGTCCTTCACCTCTTCAAACTCGGCGTCGACCACATCCTCGGCCGCGGGCTCAGCCTGTGCCTCGGCAGCACCTTCAGCTTCCCCCTCTGCCGCAGCCTGTGCAGTGTACATCTTCTGCGCAACCGGACCGGTGGCTTCCGTCAGTTTAGTCGCCGCTGCATCAATGGCTTCTTTATCGTCGCCCTTGAGTGCTTCTTCGGCTTCGGAAATCGCACTTTCAATGGCTGCTTTTTCCTCGTCGGTAGCGTGCTCTGCGGCCTCCTCGAGGGTTTTCCGCGATGCGTGCACCATGCCTTCACAGGTGTTGCGGGCCCCGACAAGCTCTTCAAACTTGGCATCCGCTTCGGCATTGGCTTCAGCGTCAGCTACCATTGATTCAATATCTTCATCGGTCAGACCACCGGAGGCTGTAATGCGAATCGACTGCTCCTTACCGGTTGCCTTGTCCTGGGCAGCAACATGCAAAATACCGTTTGCGTCCAGGTCAAAGGTGACCTCGATCTGGGGCATGCCGCGCGGTGACGGTGGAATGTCGGACAAATCAAAGCGTCCCAGAGATTTGTTCTGGGCGGCCTGCTTACGCTCACCCTGCACCACGTGAATGGTAACCGTGGACTGGTTGTCATCAGCAGTAGAGAAGATCTGCGATTTCTTGGTTGGAATCGTGGTGTTCTTCTCAATCAATGAGGTGGCCACGCCGCCCATTGTCTCAATGCCCAGCGTTAATGGGGTAACATCCAGCAACAGGACGTCTTTCACATCCCCTGCCAGTACCGCACCCTGAATTGAGGCACCCATGGCAACCGCTTCATCCGGGTTTACGTCCTTGCGTGGCTCCTTGCCAAAGTAGTCGGCCACCGTTTTCTGTACCATTGGCATACGTGTCTGGCCGCCCACCAGAATGACATCATCAATCTCGCTGGGGCTCAAACCGGCATCTTTCAATGCTGTTTTAACCGGCCCCATGGTATTGGTAACCAGTTCGCCAACCAGTGATTCGAGCTTGGCACGGGACAGCTTCACTACCAGGTGCTTGGGTCCGGATGCATCGGCAGTTATGTAGGGCAGATTGACCTCGGTCTGCTGTGCACTGGACAGCTCGATCTTGGCTTTTTCTGCCGCCTCCTTGAGCCGTTGCAGGGCCAGTGGATCGTTGTGCAGATCAATGCCACTCTCTTTCTTGAATTCAGCTGACAGGTATTCAATCAGGCGCATATCGAAGTCTTCTCCACCCAGGAAGGTGTCGCCATTGGTAGAGAGCACTTCAAACTGGTGTTCGCCATCGACTTCGGCAATTTCGATGATGGAGATATCGAAGGTACCACCACCTAAGTCATACACGGCAATGGTGTGAT
This sequence comes from Halieaceae bacterium, assembly GCA_018657645.1. Lineage (GTDB taxonomy): Bacteria > Pseudomonadota > Gammaproteobacteria > Pseudomonadales > Halieaceae > JBALVT01. The sequence goes on from JABHWT010000447.1 coordinate 28,606, forward strand.
CGCCCCTGGACTTGTCCATGCCATAGGCCAGGGCGGCCGCTGTCGGTTCGTTAATGATTCGCTTGACCTCCAGACCGGCTATCTTGCCCGCATCTTTGGTGGCCTGGCGCTGGGAGTCGTTGAAGTAGGCCGGCACCGTAATGACCGCCTCTGTAACCGACTCTCCGAGATAGTCCTCGGCGGTTTTCTTCATTTTTCCCAGTATTTCAGCCGACACCTGAGGCGGTGCCATTTTTTCTTTCTTAACCTGAACCCAGGCATCGCCGTTATCGGCCTTGATAATTTTGTAGGGCACCATGCTGATGTCTTTCTGAACCACATCGTCGGTGAACTTACGCCCTACCAGGCGCTTTACCGCAAACAGTGTATTGTGGGGGTTGGTTACCGCCTGCCGCTTGGCGCTCTGTCCAACCAGTACCTCGCCATCATCGGTATAACCGACCAGGGAGGGCGTGGTGCGATCGCCCTCTGCATTTTCAATAACCTTGGACTTGCCACCATCCATCACGGCTACGCAAGAGTTGGTCGTTCCCAGGTCAATTCCAATAATTTTACCCATTACTAGTCTCCATTTCCCTTGGCCTGCTACAGCCAGCTATTTTCAATTGAGTTGTTGTCTATATTGGTCCCATGCGGCCAATTTCAAGGCTAGTCCGCCGTTTTGCTTACTACAACCATCGCCGGGCGCACCAGGCGCGCATTGAGCGTATAGCCTTTTTGCATCACCATGGTGACGGTATTAGGTTCTACCTCGTTGTTCTCAACCATACTCATCGCCTGGTGGAACTGCGGATCGAAGGGCTCGCCCACCGGGTCTACGGCCTCGATATGGAATTTTTTCATCGCGTCGAAGAAACTCTTGAGTGTAAGTTCCACACCCTCTGCGATGGGCTTGATCGCGTCGTCGCCCGAAGCGGCCTCCAGTGCGCGCTCAAGGTTGTCGACCACTGGCAGCAGCTCTTTGGCGAACTGTTCCAGGGCAAATTTACGGGCTTTTTCAACGTCCTGCTCAGCGCGACGCTTCACATTCTGGGCGTCTGCCTGAGCGCGCAGGGATGCCTCCTTTGCGACAAGTACATCATCCTGCAACTGGTTAACCACATCGGCCAGGGAGGGCTCCTCAGCCTCGCCCTCTACCTCGCCTGCCTCGACACTTTGCTCAGCCTCAGATTGCTCGCCTTCATGGCCCACCTCGGGCTGATCTGGATCTTGCTCGGTCACTCTTGCACTCCATTTATTGCTAAAGAAGCCCGTCTGGCGTAATGCTTCCCCCTCCCGGAGGGGCATTAAACCCAACAGACTCCATAGATATTTTGCAGTGCGCTATCAATTTTCAGTCGCACTGTTTTGCGCTTCAGGGGTGATATGGGGGCGCCGACGTTTTTTTCAAGACGTAGCACAGCAGATAATTGTATTTTTTAGCTTTAGCGCGAAAGCGCGGAACTCAACATTCTGGCCGTAATATCCACCACCGGAATTACCCGCTCGTAGGCCATGCGGGTGGGACCAATGACACCCAGCACTCCCAGTGCCCTGGCGCCATTGTGATACTGGGCTGTTACCACGGAGTAATCCCCAAATACCTCGTAGCCGGCCTCCTCGCCAATAAATATCTGGATACCCTCTGCTCTGGCACAGCGCTCCAGTAGATGCAGCAGGTCTTTTTTTCGCTCGAAGGCCTCAAATAGCTCCCGTAGCTTGGCCAGCTCTTCCACGGTGGCGTTACCAAGCAACTGGGCCTCGCCGGCGACCAGACATTCTCCGGCGTTTTCTTTCTGGTCCAGAGCCTGGTTGGCGAGGACCAGAGTAGCCTGCATATAGCTGTCGATCCGGCTATGGGCCTCCTGCATTTCCCGCAGGATCTGCTGTTGGGCCAGTTCAAGGGGTTGACCGGCAAAGCGCTGATTAACCATCGCCGCAGCTTCGCGGAGCTCCGCCGCGGTGTAAACGCGCTGTGTGTGAATAATCCGGTTTTGCACCTCGCGCTCGTTAACCACCAGAATGACCAATACCCGGTCGCCGGACAGGGGTAAAAACTCCACCTGACGCAATTGCTGGGACTCCTGCCGGGGCACTGTGACCAGCCCGGCCTGGGAGGTAATGTTAGACAGCAGCGACGAGGCCGCCTGCACTAATTCAGTGGCTGATTTATCGGGGTTCAGCTCCGTCCGCAAGGCCGATATGTCTGCATCTTCCGGTGGCCTGACCTGTAGCATGCTGTCGACAAACAGGCGATAACCCAAGGCCGTGGGGACACGCCCCGCCGAGGTGTGGGGAGACAGGAGATAGCCCCGCTCTTCCAGATCGGCCAGGACATTGCGGATTGTGGCTGCGCTGACGGGCAGCCCCGCCTCTTCCATAAGGGTGCGAGAGCCCACGGGTTGGCCGTCCCTGATATGACGCTCAACCAGGGCCTTTAATAAAACGCGCGCGCGCTCCGAGATTTCGCTGCCTGCCATTACAAGCCTTCATTAAGTGCTCACCTCAGGTTGTAACACAGCGCCTGTAAATTACAACCGATAGCGAGAATAATTTAATCAATGACGTGGGCTGGTGTTTATGCAAGGCTATAACTGGGGTATAAATAGCCAAACAGGACAATTTGCCTTTATGCTCAGCCACCTCAGTATCAGTAATTACACCATCGTCTCCTCCCTGGAAATGGAGTTTGAGGCCGGCATGACCGTGATCACCGGTGAAACCGGGGCCGGAAAGTCCATTATGCTCGATGCCCTGAGCCTGTGTCTGGGCGACCGGGCCGACCCCAAGGCCGTGAGACAGAACTGTGATCGGGCCGAGATCAATGCCAGCTTTGATATCAGCGCTATTCCAGCGGCCCGCCAATACCTCGAATCTCGCGACCTGATTACCGGCGAGGAATGTATTTTACGCCGCGTGATCACAGCTGAGGGAAGAAGCCGCGCCTATATTAACGGCAGTGCCTCCACCTTGCAGGACTGTGCTGAGCTGGGCGCGATGTTAATCGACGTTCACAATCAGCACGCCCACCAGTCGCTCCTGCGCAAGGAGGTACAGCGCCAGTTACTCGACGCCTTTGCCAACCTGCACAACAGCACCCGGCAACTGGAGCAGATTGCATCGGACTGGCTTCGCACCCGACGCGAACGGGAAATGCTGCTTGGCGCCAGCGACGACCACGGCGCTCGTATTCAGCTCCTGTCCTATCAAATTAGCGAATTGGACGAATTAGCCCTGGCCCCGGACGAACTGGCGGCCCTGGAGAAAGAGCAGAAGACCCTGGCCAATGCCGAGGAGATTTTGCAATCTGCTCACCGGGCCCTGGAACTATGCGAGGCGCAGGAAGCGGGTACACGACAGGCACTGCAACTACTGCAGAGTGACGCACATGTTGCCCAAACAGCCGCAAACGCAAGAGATCTGCTGGACTCAGCGGCCATTCAACTCAACGAAGCCCGGGATGAAATTCAGCGTTATATCGACACCGTGAAAATCGACCCACAGCGACTGGAGAGCGTGCAGAGAAGGTTAGAGCTTGTTTATGACATAGCCCGCAAACACAAGGTGAAGCCGGAGCAACTGACAACCCTGCACACGAGCCTGCAAAGTGAAATTCAAGGACTGGCCGACAGCAGCGAGCGCCTGGATGAATTTGAGCAACAAATGGCAGACCTGGCCAGCCGCTACCAGCAGGCCGCCTCAAAACTGAGCAAACAGCGCCGCAGCGCGGCCAAAAAGCTGGTAAAGAAAGTGAGTGTCCAACTGGCCACCCTGGCCATGGAACAGTGCACTTTTGAGATTGCGCTCCACCCCAGGGCATCCGACGACCCGCACCCCCATGGGCAGGAGGATATCGAATTTCTGATCAGCACCAATCCCGGCGCCTCGCCCCAGTCATTGGGGAAAATAGCTTCGGGCGGCGAACTATCCCGTATCAGCCTGGCTATTGGCGTAGTGACCGCCAGTACCGGGGCCGTATCCAGTATGGTTTTCGACGAGGTGGATGTGGGCATCGGTGGCGCCGTGGCTGAAGTGGTGGGAAAACTACTGCGCACCCTGGCCGACCAGGCGCAGGTGCTGTGTGTAACCCATTTGCCCCAGGTAGCGGCCCAGGGCCACCACCATTTACAGGTAACCAAAACCAGTGCTGACAGCTCGGTGGAGGCTACTTTGAGCCGGCTCGACCAACAGAACAAGGTTCGCGAAATTGCCCGTATGCTGGGCGGTATAAAGGTGACCGAGCAGTCGCTGGCTCATGCCCGGGAAATGGTCGAAAGCTCCGCTACCTAACAGCAGCGTGTTGAAAAAGTCTCTTCCCGAGTGCAGTACGAGGCGTTTTCAGGGGAAAAAGCGGAGTTTATATGCCAATAAATGAGCATTTTGAGCCTGGAAACAACGAAGTAATGTGCTGCCAGAGGGTTTTTCAGCACGCTGCTAGTCGTCGCTGCTTTTTCGCACATAGAGCACCAATGAGTGGTCTATCAACTCAAACCCATGCTCCTGTGCTATCTGACGCTGACGCTCTTCTATCAGGGAGTCGGAAAACTCGATAACCTCACCTGAGGACAGGCAGACCATGTGATCGTGGTGATCATCCTTGGCTATTTCAAACATTGAGTGGCCTGTCTCAAAATTATGCCGGGTCACAATCCCCGCCGTCTCAAACTGGGTGAGAACCCTGTAGACAGTGGCCAGGCCAACATCTTCGCCCGATTGCAGCAGGGCACGATACACATCCTCTGCGCTCATATGCCGACTGCCAGGATCCGCAGATTCGAGGATTTGCAGGATCTTGATACGCGGCAATGTCACTTTCAAACCCGCGTTGCGCAACTCTTGATTTTCGGCAGCCATGGCTATCCTATAGTCGTTGCTGAATCAGCGGCGCATGAACCGGTTGCCCGCTGGGGCTTCTCTACGGTGTAATGTAGAGGTATCATGCCATCCGAACCAACGAAGTGGAAGCTTAATGCAAATGCGTATCATATTCATCTCCCTTGCAATCCTCTGCCTGAGTGCCTGTGGGGTAGTGGGTTTCCCCGGCGTTTATCGCATCAACGTGGAGCAAGGCAATATCGTGACGCAGGAAATGGTCGATCAGCTTAAGCCCGGCATGAGCCCACGGCAGGTGAAATTTATTCTGGGCACCCCGCTCATAGAGGACAGCTTCAACAAGAATCGCTGGGACTACAGCTACATGGTGCGCAACGGGTTGACTGTCATCAACGAAACCCGGCTGTCGGTGTTCTTCGAGGACGATAAGCTGACTCACTTTGCCGGCAGCCTTTCACCCTCGCCGGAAGACAGCGAGACCGAGGAAGACAGCGAGACCGAGGAAACCACGGAAGACGAGAGTAGCGACGAGGGTTAACCCGCCTTCTTTTTGGCCCGCCGCTCGCGTGCCTCGGCTGCCCTAATTCTGCGCACTTCCTTGGGGTCCACGAGTAACGGGCGATAAATTTCCACCCTGTCTCCGGCCTGCAGCACCTGACTTTTATCGACCGCTTTACCAAATATTCCTAAATTAGCCTGATCCAGATCCAGGCCGTCAAAGCTCTTTTCGATGCCCGACTGCCTGGCAGCCTCTATGGCCGTAGTGCCCGGCGCAACGTCCACGACGACAATAGACTGGCGCTCGGCCAGGGCATACGCCACTTCGACACATAGGGTTTGATTTTCTGTCATTGATTCAACCGTACACCTGTTTTGCCCGTTTGCCCAAGGCATCGATCAGATTATTTGTCACCCGATTAAACAACTTGGCTGCCGCCATTCCCCGCACGGCGCCGCTGACGCCAAATTCGATTTGCAAGCTGACCTTGCAGGCGTCATCGCCCAGTGCCATAAATCCCCACTGCCCCTCAAAATGATCAAAGGGGCCGTCGATCAACTCCAGTTTGATGGCCCGCGACTCCAGCGACCGGTTGCGGGTACTGAAACTGTGCCTGAGGCCGCCCCTGGCCAGGTCCAGCCGCGCCTCCAGAACACCCTCCTCCCGGCGCAATATTTCGGCACCCACACAGCCGTCCATGTATTGCGGGTAGGCTTCGATGTCGCTGACCAGCTCAAAAATCTGCTGCGCGCGATAGGGCAGCAACGCGCTGCGATCAATCAGGGTCATAATTTGACAGATGTCTGGCGGTTATCCGCGACGATCGGGTACCGATCTGCATTGAAGTTGCTACCCATTATTATGGCTCATGTCACTAATGCTACCAGCATAACCAGTACAATAGCTGGCGGTGCAATATACCGCAGACAGCGTTGCCATAGTGAGAAAAACAATTCTGTTTCGCGATCGAGTTGCACCCGCAACAGCTCGGGTCGCATCCGCCAGCCAACAAATACAGCAATTATCAGCGCTACCAGAGGTAATAAGAAGTCAGCAGTGACGACTTCCAGAAACTGGAACAAGTTCCATTTTCCAAACCACGTGACCTCGCTCCACGCACCCAGCGACATAATTACGCCCAGGCCCAATAGCCACACCACAAGCCCGACCACCAGCACCGAGGGTAATCGCCGCCAGGACGCGCCCTGCATCAGCATTCCAGTTAGCGAATCCAGTATTGCAACCACCGAACCCAGCGCCGCCACCGTTACCAGCACAAAGAACAGGGTGCCGTACAGATTGCCCTGCGCAATGTTGCCAAAGGCATAGGGCACGCTGATAAACATTAACCCCGGCCCCATGGACGGCGCGACATTCAGGGCAAATACAATCGGAAAAATCGCCAGCCCCGCCAGCAGCGATACCAGGGTATCAAATACGGCAACGGCAGCCACCGTGCGCCCCATGGGAATGCGATCGGGTGCGTAGGCTCCATAGCTGATGCCAACACCCACCCCAATACCCAGAGTGAAAAAAGCGTGACCCAGAGCAACCAGTACCGTGCGGGGGGTAAAATCAATCCACTTGA
>JABHWT010000189.1 GCA_018657645.1 Halieaceae bacterium
AGAAGTATAGTGCTTTTTTACCCACTGAGCCCTCAGCGCGAGCGGAGTGCATGTCCTGGTTGTTCTGGCAAATGGGTAGTGCCCCCTATCTCGGGGGAGGCTTTGGTCACTTTTATGCCTATGCACCGGACAAAATTGAGTATTGTATTAATCGTTACGCAATGGAGGTTAAGCGCCAGCTCGATGTATTGGACCAGACCCTGGCCACGCGGCAGTACCTGTGTGGAGACCAATACACGATTGCCGACATGGCTAATTTCGCCTGGTACGGCGCCCTGGTTTTGGTAAACCTCTATGACTCGGCAGAGTTTCTGGACGTGGCGTCCTACAAGCACGTGCTACGGTGGGCGACCGAAATACAAGCCCGTCCCGCGGTGCAACGTGGTCGCAGGGTGAACAGGGTGTGGGGGCCGGAGGAGGAACGCGTGCCCGAGCGACACAGCGCTGATGATTTTAAATAGGGCAGCACGCTAGTGCCACTAGATGGTGCACGAATGCTCGGTGGACTTGTCCTGCTCTATGCCCTTCCACAGTTCCGATGCGCTATTCTTTGCAATGCCGTGAAGAGAAGGTTGAAGCAGCTCGCCACCGGCGAGCGTGGACGCACCGCTAAGTAGAGTAAAGAGCACGGCAATGATGGTGCTCCTGCTGGTTGCTCGAAAGTTTTTGGTTGCGCGAAAGACCATGTTGATTACTCCTGAGTTCGTTCGGTGCCTCGTGTAAGCCCGATTCGTGGTGATTATGCCACAGGGCAGGGGGCCTTGTTCCCTCCTACGGGGTGATATGAGACGAACGGAGCGATGGCAACGCTCAACGGCATTTCGCACTCCCTCGAGACCTAGCACTAGCCTATACGGAGGGGGGTAGCGATCGTGGGCAGGGCAGGTAGCCGCCTCTTTATCGATGATCTTGCGAGGTGAATGCGGGCGACGCAGCCCCGGCGGCGTATGTTTGACGCACACTTGCCGGGTGTGAGCGGTCAGGAGTTGCCGCTCGTGAGAGACGCTGTCGAAGGTACGCTGGAAAGTGCGTTTGCTGGCTCAATTTACGAGTTTGAATTGCAAAATGCGATTTAAATCGAGACATTCTATTCACCATACAGCAAGAACACCCTTTGTTTTCCTTCTTTGTCGCCTATATACCAAACAATTCGTATTGATTGGCATGGGAGTTGCATTGTTTTAACTAACTCCGCCACTGAACTGGCGGCCTGGGGTAAACCACAAGAGGGAGTCATCATGATCACGCAAGCGGAAATAGCTAGCACGCCTCACCCGGGCAGAATACAGTCCCTTGCACGTCTGGACTTTGATCTGTTCTGCTCACTTAGCCGCTGTGGCGCATCGCAGGAGCGCGTATGCGCGGTGATGCAGATTACCAGTCAGGAATTTGAACAGCTTGCCGAGTTGGCTGGTCTGGGGAGTTTTTGCTACCGACGATGCTGACAGTTCAACAGGTGTCGCCCTGTTGAACTGTGAAAGCACCGTATACAACACCAAGCTCCGCCAATGTGCGGAAGGAGAGGTAACAGTGGACTACTACGTTAAAGAACTGGCAGACAAGCGGGCTGTACTGGTCGCAGAAGACGGCTACACACTGGGTGAATTTCCCTCGGTCAGCGTTGCCTACCTTACCTGTTGCGAAGAGTGTCACGCCAAACCGAGTTACGTGGAACACTACTACAGCTATCTCGACGGTACATCGGACAAGATGGAATCGACCTACATGTAGGCAGCGCGAAGCAATAATCCCCCGTGCGATACGGGGGGAGGCGCTTACCGTCCTGAATTATGCCTTGGAGGCCAGGGCTGTAATATTCGATCCATCCGGCTGCTCACTGTCGTTAATGTCCAGCAATAGATCCGGTTTACCCTTACAAGCGGCTATTAGCAGGCTCTTATTTTTTGATAAGAGTAAACCAATATTCTCGGCGTCCTTTTCACTAATAGCATCGGCTTCTCTGAGCAGAAACTCACTGAAATTTTCAGCCAGTTCCAGCATTTTGTCGTATTCATCGGCGTCTTTTTTGTTGTTAAACATGGTGTCGTCTCGATCGCATTTCCACATTGCTACTACAGCCATGGGTCACCTCGTGGCGGGTTAGTGATTTTACCGGCACTGTATATATAAACAGTACCAATGACAAGCCCTTTCTAGCAACCTCTCGCGCTCGCCCTGGATTGCGCCTTCTTTTTTATGCCTGGGCGCAGTTCAGGGTTCTTGTTTGATATGATTATGAGTCATCGCATCAATTGTTCACAGAGGGGGTTGTTTATAATGATTAGGGTATTCGCCGTATTAATGGCCTTTTGGTCGATGCCAGGCCTGGGACTTGAGGTGCTGGATATGCAGCAGCGCAGCGCCGTAATCGACGCGGTGTTGGAGCAGCGTCTTAGCGATGTGCTGCCCGCCCTGATGCGCAGGGAAAAAATTGATATGTGGGTTGTCATGTCCCGCGAATACAATGAAGACCCCGTTTTAAAGACCCTGTTGCCATCTACCTGGCTATCGGCGAGACGACACACCATGCTGGTGATCTACGACCCGGGCAGCGACAAACCCGTGGAGCGTCACGCCGTGGCGCGCTATGCGGTGGGAGACCTGTTTGCCAAGGCCTGGGACAAGGAGCAGCAACCCGATCAGTGGCAGGCTCTGGCGCAGTTGATCGCAGACAGGAATCCCAACAAGATTGCGATAAATGTGTCGGAACACTTTGCCCTGGCCGATGGCATGAGCAGCACCGAAAATAGAAGGTTCATCGCCGCGCTGAGCCCGCAAATGCGCGCTAGAGTGGTGCCTGGTCAGCAGTTGGCCTTGGGGTGGCTGGAGGCTCGCAGCGAACTGGAAATGGAGCATTACCCTCAACTAACGGCACTGGGGCACAAATTGATTGCTACGGCGTTCTCCAACGCCGTAGTGACGCCAGGGGTGACCACCACTGATGACGTGGTGTGGTGGTTGCGCGACAAGACAACCGCGCTGGGACTTACTAACTGGTTTCATCCCACGGTTTCTATTCAGCGCGCCGATGCGGAGAAATTTGATCAGATTACTGCCTTCAGCAAGCGACCGGAGGCGAACATCATCCAGCCAGGGGACCTGATTCATGTGGATTTTGGCCTCACCTACCTGCGCTTGAACACAGACCAGCAGCAGCATGCCTATGTATTAAAGCCGGGAGAAACCGAGCCACCAGCAAGCCTGCAAAAGGCGCTGGTGGCAGGCAATCGATTGCAGGACATTCTCACGGCCCAATTCAAGGTGGGGCGTAGTGGCAATGAAATTCTCGCCCTGTCGCGCGCCAAGGCTATAGCAGAGGGATTAAAACCGGCCATTTACACCCACCCCCTGGGTTATCATGGCCATGCGGCAGGCCCTACCATTGGCATGTGGGATGCACAGGATGGCGTCCCCGTAACCGGTGATTATCGTATGAATGACAATACTGTTTATTCTATCGAGCTAAATGCGGCAACGTTTATTCCCCAGTGGGATAAAGAAATCCGCATTATGCTTGAGGAGGACGCATACTTTGACGGTCGCAAGGTGAATTACCTGTCCGGGCGGCAGCGGGCTTTTCACCTGATTTCTTCAAATTGAGCCCACGGCGGTTCAGAGTGATCAACGAAACCCGGGCTCCAGCGAGCGGACAATGCCCTCGCGGCGGGAATCGGCAGCCCCATCGAGCGTGTCGGGGCCGACGACAATGACGTGTAAACCAGAATTTTCTCCCTTGCGTTCCTGTACCGGGTAGCCACTTTTCTTGAGTTGGGCGGCGATGGCTTTACCCGGTTCTACGGACACCTCTACCCGAACCCGTTCGCCACGGGCTACCAGGTTGGGAAAGTCCACCGCCTGCTGTGCGCTCAGATCCCAGTCGAGCACACCGATGATAGTTTTGGCCACATAGGCCGGAATCGAATTGCCTCCAGGAGATCCCGTTACCATCAGAATATTGCCCTGTTGGTCGAAAACCATAGTGGGTGACATAGAGGAGCGGGGCCGTCTGCCTGGGGCTATAGCGTTGGCCACGGGCTTGCCATCCGGAGATGGCTTGCGGGCAAAATCTGTCATCTGGTTATTCAATAAAAAGCCGCCTACCATGCGCGAGGAGCCAAAGGGCGCCTCGACAGAGGCGGTCAACGCAACGGCATTACCGGCGCCATCGACAATCGACAGGTGGGTGGTGCCGGGTACTTCCTCGGTGGTGTCAGCTCCCCAGATGCCAGCTTGCTGTCCGGGATGCAGGAAGGCCCGGGGATCGCCGTGTTCGGGAGTGGCATTTGGAGCAAAGCGCATGGAGGCCCGATGCTTCAGGTAAGCCGGGTTGATCAGGTCTTCAAGCGGAACATCGACTGCATCGGGGTCGCCAAAATAGTAATCCCTGTCGGCGTAGGCCAGGCGTTGGGCATCGATGAAGGCGGCTATTTTTTGATCCTGGGTCGTGGCTTTGGCAGACAGATGGTCGTAGATACCGGCAATCATAATTTGCGCGCCGCCGGAGGAGGGCGGTGTGGTGGTACAGATTTTGTCCCGCCGAAACTGGCCGCAGACAACGTCTCGCTTGAGCGCTCGGTAATTGCCAATATCGGTTGCGGTCAGGGAGCCCGGATTAGGGGCCTGCTGTGCAGCTTCAGCAATCGCCTCGGCAATCTCTCCTTGATAAAAAGCGTCGGGACCCTCTGTGGCTATTCTTCGCAGGGTATGGGCGTACTCGGGGTTTTTTAGCAAGTGCCCCGGTTTCAGGGGTTGCCCGTTGGGAAAGAAGTAAGCAGCCGTCACCGGGTTTTCATCCAACCGTCCAACCTTGGCGACTCTGGGCAGGAATCCCGCCATGCGGGGCGAGACCTCGAAACCTGCCTCGGCCAGTGTTATAGCGGGGGCGAATAAGGTGCTCCAGGGTAATTTGCCATGCTGCTTATGCGCCGCCTTATACAAAGCGATGGTGCCTGGTACCCCGACGGCGACGCCACTTTGCCAGGACTCATAAAAATCCATTACCTGACCATCGCGCATGAACATATCGACTCTGGCACCCGCGGGCGCCGTCTCCCTGCCATCGTGGAACGTCAGTTCCCGCCCCGCCTGTTCATAAACCAACATGAAAGCGCCGCCACCGATGCCGGAGCTCTGTGGTTCCACCAGGCCCAATACCGCGTGGGCCGCTATAGCTGCATCGACGGCATGCCCACCCTCCTGCAATATCGCTATGGCGGCGTTTACCGCATGCGGGTTGGCGGCGGCCACCATCGCACCTTTGTCCCAGGTCGATGGCTCGGTAGTCGAATGGCCAGTTTGCTCTGGCATGGCATTATCGGTAGAGGAGCAGGCCAGCATCGACAGAGAAATTAATAGACCAAACAGGCGTTTCATTAGCATCCTTCGGGTTCAATAAATAGTGAAGACAACGGCCTCCAATTTGAACAGAACTCGCGAGTTAATACCATGCGCATAGAAAATAACGCTTGCAAATTTTGGTCTAAATCAGGTATGGTGATATGGTGATATATATCACCATATCTTTAATGTTGCATAGGAACTCCTTCAATGAAATATTTGCTAAACCTCTCCATTGCCGCCCTGCTGCTTACAGCGCTGACGGGCTGCATCAGTATCAACGGTTCACATAACTGGGACGGTGATAACTGGGAAACCAATCAGGAAAAAAATCGCAAGGCAATCAGTGAACTGGCTGTTGGAACCGAGCGTAGTGCTGTTCTATTGCGCCTGGCTACGCCCAGTTTTTCAGAGGCCTTCGTCAAAGATGGCGAGGAGTACACCGTGCTGTTTTATCGTACGCACCACAGTAATTCCGATGGCGAGACCACAAAAGATGAAACCACGCCACTCATCTTCAAGAATGACAAACTCATAGGCTGGGGAGCTGAAGTGCTAGCGTCGCTACTGTAGTATTCTTCAGGTCGGTGGCCGGCCATCCGGCACATCCGTGTGCCTCCAACCCCTGAAAACAGGCTTCTCTTGGGTGAGCTCAAAGGTGTCCAGAACAGCTAACCGTCACAGCCTACGCATTGATCCAGGCAGTTTCGGGCACTTTACTGGTCGCCTCCTCTTACCAGGCGGACATAATTGTAAATTCGGATGGCATCGCCCTGAGGACCGTGACCCGTAGGGTAGTCACCGGGGTCACCCACTTTGGGATCACTGCGTTGGGAGCCCGCACCGTGAACATCTTTCCAGCTCCCCATGTAGCCCATGGATCTGCCAAAGTTCACGTAAGCGCCATTGGCGCCCGGGACGTTTGTCCAGTTGGCATGGGTGGTGTTGCTCCAATAGGCGGGATAGTCAACCTGGCCGGCCTCATTAGTGATTGTGGTTGTTATAAACTGCGAGTCAATGGCAGCCGAACCACTGGTATCCGGTGACTTACTGTAGTCAACCAGGCCCTGCAATTCCTTAACGTTGGGTATTCTCCAGTCGCTGTAACCCAGGTGGTTTTCATCATTTTTTTGCGCCACCCAGGCAAGGCTCTCGTCCCAGTCCAGCCCGGCACCGCTGTCCTGCTCGGTCCACATTAAATTGGTGGCCTGGTCGGTGATGGTGCCGTCGCCATTATCGGCAAATTGGTTAATACCGTAGTCTTCGCTACCGCGTACATAGATAACAAAAAAGGTCTTGTCCGCGCCGAACAGCGACAGTCCATAGCCCTTGATCCGGCCATCGGCAAAATTGACACCAAACAGGGTTCTGCCACCGTCGTTCGCGGTGTTCGATACGTAGAGATTGCTGGAGGCGTACTGGGCATCGATAATGCGCTCGCCTGCGCTGGTGTCACCGTAGCCGAATTCGAAGTAGTCGGTGTCTATGAAGGGGATCAGACCAGATGTACTGGTGCCGTTATAACCGCTGGGGTCTTTACCTCTGAAATCAATCAGCGAGTACAGTTCCTTGATTGTCGGCAGGCGCCAGTCGTTGTGACCCGCCAGAAACAGGGCGCTGGCGCCCGCCACTGCGTCGTCATAGCTCATCTTGTCGCTGGCTGTAATACTGCTGTTGCCATTGGTGTCGGGGCTTTGTTGCCACATCAGGCCGGTTACATTATCGGTTACCGTGCCATCGCCATTGTTAGTAAAGTCCGGTGCGTTGCCGGTGTGGGATGCATCCTGGCCGCTCCCGGTACAGGTTTCCTGGGCACCGCTGGAGGTGTAGCACAGCACTTGTCCGGTATCTACAATCGGGTAGGGAATAGGTGTTGGCGTTGGCGTTGGCGTTGGCGTTGGCGTTGGGGTGGCTGTAGCCTCAAATACAGGCTGCAGGAAGGTTGCCGCGGTATCATCAGCCAGGAAGGCCATCAAAACCGGGTAGTCGCCAAAGGGGCTGGTGTACAGCCTGCAGGCGCTGGTCTTGCCACCACAAAAACCCTGGTCTACTTTAAGCCAGCCAGTAAAGCTGTAGCCCTCGGCACTAATGGCCTCAAACGTCTCGTCAAACAGTAAATCTACAACGTCTATGGTGCACACAGTACCGGCAGCACAGCTGTAGGTGCCGGAGGTGCTCTCCACAGAGCCGCCTTCGGGAACTGTAATTTGCAGTTTACAACCCGCCAGGAAGAGGGCTGCGGCAAGGGTCACAATCAGTCTGAAAATGGCTTGCGAATGTTTCATAGGTAATGCGCTGATGAGTATGTTCACTGTGAGCTCCGTGTAAATTATCAGTTCATTGAGGAATTGAAAACAAATGTAACCAACTAATGTGGGCGAAGTTTGGAGGAAATGTGGAGCAAATGAGGAGTTTGCGAGTTGAGACGGTTTACCCACTGCTTCATCTGGGTAACTTGCACAAGCGGCCTATTAGTTTTAACGTATAGGGATGCACCGAATACCCGCCCGCCAGTGTTACCGCCTTCGCAGTTGGTTTATAGCCGCCATTGCTGTGTTGGTGGTGGGTCAGTCTTCGGTAAGCAGTCATCTACACGTCGACTCCCTTGACAGCAGCGATTGCTACGTTTGTCAGCACGAGCAGGATACCGGAAAGAGCCTCCCCGAGGTGGCTTTGCATCAACTCGTCAAGTCTCGGCTGCCTATTAAAGCTGCCATTCAACCAAAAGCTTCTGTCCATCGCCCCCTGTCGGCGATGTTGATTCGCGCGCCTCCCCCGACACTCCCTAGTTGAACTTGCCCCCAATCGGGCAGCTACATAGTTGAACTTGTCCCCAACCGGGCAGCTACATAGTAATACTCGGAGTGATTTATGAAATCTCTTATTTTGAGGTGTACCTTGATCGGTATATTGTCAGCCAGTGGCATTGCCTACGCCGCTAACCCGCAGGCTCAGACCAATGACGATCTGGCGGACCTACAGCAACAGATTGACCTGATGCGTAAGAACTACGACCAGCGTATACGCGATCTCGAAAATCGGCTGGTCCAAGCGGAGCGGCGAGCGGCGGACTCGGATGAGCTGCGAGAGGAACTTGTGGAGTCAGTCGAGGAGCTCACTCTGGCCCCCGGCGGCGATCAGGTGGCGTCCAGGCCCAGTGATTTCAATCCGGGTATTGGGGTTGTGATGGTGGGAACCATCCAGTCCATGAACCCATCGACGGACACGTTTGAGATTCCCGGCTTCGCCCTGGGAGAGGAAACCGGGCTGGGTAATGATGGTTTGTCAGTCGGAGAATCAGATTTTACCCTCAATGGCAGTATCGACGACAAGTTCTATGGCAGCATGACGCTGGCGGTTTCCGGTGACGAAGGTGTGGTGCTCGAAGAGGCCTATGTACAGACCCTGGCCCTGGGTGGCGGTTTTAATATCAGGGCTGGCAGGTTCTTCTCCAGCATAGGTTATTTGAACGAAAAGCACCTACATACCGATGACTTTATCGGTCGCCCGCTACCCTACAGGGCAATGCTGGGTAACCAGTACGGCGATGATGGCCTGCAATTGAGCTGGCTGGCGCCGACCGACAACTACTGGATAGTGGAAGCGGAAGTGTTCCGGGGCGATGCATTCCCCGCTGGTGGTGCCGCTAACGAGGGCTTTGGCAGCTGGACCTTGTCCAGTCACGTGGGTGGTGACTTTGGAGTCAGCCACAGTTGGATGGCAGGGATTTCCATGTTGAACCTGGATGTTGAGGCGCGAACGACGCAGGAGCAATTTTCCGGCGCGGGCTCGGAGGAAGTCTTCACCGGTGATAGCACGCTGTACATTGGCGACTTTGTCTATAAGTGGTCTCCGGCGGGGAACACCCGCAGTCAATTTTTGAAATTACAGGGAGAGTACTTCTGGCGTGAGGAAGACGGCTTGTTTACTCCTGTTGATGGCAATGATCTGGCGTATCGCGAGGACCAGAATGGCTGGTACCTCGAGGGCGTTTATCAATTCAAACCTAAATGGCGTATAGGCCTGAGGCACTCCGAGCTCGATGCCGGCTCGCTGGGCCCGGCCTTTGCGTACAGCAGTCTGAATACACAGCGCCATTCGCCCAGACAAAATACGCTGATGCTGGATTGGAGTAACAGCGAGTTCAGTCGTATACGCCTGCAGTACAACCGAGATGAATCAATGCGCGACAGCGTTGATATCTGGACCCTACAGTACATTATGAGCTTGGGGGCCCACGCGGCTCACGGCTACTAGAGGAGGGCGCTGCTATGAATTCAATCACCAAACGTATACTCTCCTGGCGGCTCCCGCTGACCTTCCTGGCAACTTTACTGGCCAGCATGCCGGTAAGCGCCACTGTCAATATATTCACCTGTGAACCCGAGTGGGCGGCGCTGGCCGAGCAGGTAGGCGGCGATCAGGTGACCACTTTCAGTGCGACTACCGCACGCCAAGACCCGCATTTTATTCAGGCTCGCCCCAGCCTGATAGCCAAGGTGCGAAAATCGGATTTGATTATCTGTAGTGGGGCCGATCTTGAAATCGGTTGGTTGCCATTGCTGCTGCGAAAGTCCGGCAACCGGAAAATACAGGTGGGGACCCCCGGCTACCTGATGGCGACTGATTATGTGCGCCTTCTGGGCAGGCCCTCCCGTGTCGATCGCAGTCAGGGCGATTTGCATGCGGCGGGAAACCCTCACGTTCATACCGATCCCCGCAATATGACGCTGATTGCCAAAGCAATAACCGATCGCCTGAGTGAACTTGACCCCGCCCATGCTGCTGTGTTCCAGCTTAATTTCGAGCACTTTAGCAAAAGCTGGAAGGCATCTTTGAAACAGTGGAAGGAGAGGGCCAGGCCCCTGCGCGATATGCCGATAGCCGTACTGCGCAACAATTGGCCCTATCTGGTGAGTTGGTTGAAGTTGCGGCAGGTTGTCACCCTTGAAGAAAAACCGGGCGTGCCGCCAACAAGTTCTAATATGGCCAAGGTACTGACAAGGGTGCAACAGCAACCTGTAAAAGCCGTTATTTACGCGGCCAACCAACCCTCCCGAGCCGCCGAATGGTTGGCCGGAAAAGCCGATATCCCCATTGTGGAGTTGCCCTATACCGTTGGTGGTAACGACACGGCGGTGGATCTGTTTTCCTTGTATACCTCGACCATTGACCTTTTGCTGGAGGTGAACCAATGAGTTGGGAGGGGCTGGACCCAACGATTCTCGGCCCTGCATTTGTCGCCGGCATTATTGTGCTTGGCACTCATGTGCCGATGGGGCAGGCAGTATTGCGACGCGGTATTATCTTTATTGATATTGCTATTGCGCAAGTCGCGGGCCTGGGGGTGATTGCCGCCGATACCTACGGTTGGGAAGACAGTATATGGGCGGTGCAGGGCTTTGCTGTCTGTGCAGCCATGTTCGGTGCGGTTATATTGATCTGGACTGAAAAGCACTGGCCGGATGTGCAGGAGGCGTTGATCGGAGTTATGTTTATTCTTGCCGCCACAGGCGGTATTTTACTGTTGGCCAATAATCCTCACGGCGGAGAGCAATTGAAAGAGTTGTTGGTTGGGCAGATACTGTGGG
>JABHWT010000415.1 GCA_018657645.1 Halieaceae bacterium
AGCAATCCACTACCAGAGCCCAGCCCGCCGTAATACGAACCAATTCCGATGTTGAAGGCATCATTCACTTGTCCCCGAATACGGTAATCGTACTGGCCAGATATTGTGGCACTACCATAGAGGTAGTCCGGGTTGTCGCCCCCTATTTTCGGTGATCTGTAGTCAAACTCCGGTCGTAGCGGCTGCGGGGTCTCTATAAAGCGCGCTAGTGCGTGGTGGGTTAGTCGCGCTAGATAACGAAAGCCCTCTGCCTTGTCGAGTCCTTCAGAGGGGGTGTTGGCGAGCACCAGTCGGCCTGTTTTTTGCAGGTTTGAGCAAAATTCGTCCCAAACAGCCTCATCAAACGGTTGATCAACTCGTTTAGTCACTGGCATCAACTCCCTCGGGTCTGGAGACTCTATTCATGCTACGAAAAACCTCTGGACGATACAATGCCCTTTCAGATTTATTGTGTTTATAGGACCTGAGGCGCCGCTAGGGCAGGGCGAAAGCAAGGTACTGATCGCCTGATTTGGTGCCGAGTTTGCCCCCACTGCAGGGGACCACAATAAACTGTTTGCCGCCAATTTCGTAAGTACTGGGGGTTGAATAACCTGCTGCGGGTAGGTCGTACTCCCACAGTAGGTTGCCGGTACTTTTGTCGAAGATGCGTAGTTTTTCATCCGGGGTGGCGGCGATGATAAGCAGTCCGCCGGCGGTTACAATAGGCCCTCCCCAGTTGCGGGTTCCCGTTGGGGGTATACCCTCTTCGGTCAATTCTTTGTATTCACCCAGAATAGTTTGCCAGCGACGTTTACCATCGACCAGGTTGATGGCGTTGAGGGTGCCCCATGGGGGCTTGACCGCAGGATAATATCGATCATCCACGAAATCATTGTAGCCCGCAAAGACATAGGCGGTTTCGGTCTCTCCCGGTGCTCCCGCGGATGCCTTAGCAACTGCTTTTCCTTCACTCTTAGCAAAAACATAGTCTACGACCGCATCGCGTTCGTGCTGGGATAAATGGCCAAAAGGCATCATACGGCCCTTGCCTTCGCGCACTGCTTTCAGGGCTTGTAATTTAGTCAAACGTTCTGAAACGCCCACTAGCGATGGCGCGTAGGGATAAAATCCTTGCAGATTCAACCCGTGACAGCCGCTGCACTGCTGCCTGAATATGTATTCACCGACGCCCAGCGAGCTGCCCCTCGCAACTTCTACCGCCTCTACGTGGACCAACTGTGGCGCCTCAGAAGCATTGATATAGTACATATTGGTTTCAGGGTCGTAGGCACCGCCGCCCCAGTTCGCCCCTCCGTAAAAGCCTGGAAACACAATAGTTTTTTCCAGACCCGGTGGCCGAAAATAGGCAAACTCCTGTGCCTGCTCGAACAGGGCTTTCACATACTCGTGCGCTTTGGGATTAATGTCGGTAAGGTCTTTCTCGCCAAAGGACTGTCGAGAAAACGGCTCTGGCAAAGTAACCCTGGGCTGAGTAGGGTAGGCGTGTTCCGTGGGTACGGTTGAAGCGGGTACAGGCACTTCCTCAATAGGGAATATGGGTTCACCGGAGTCTCGGTCCAGCAAATAAATAACTCCCTGTTTCGAGGCCTGGGCCAGGAGGTCGCGCTTTTGGCCATTGTCGTTGACAGTAACCAGCGCCGGAGCTGAGCTTAGGTCCCTATCCCACAAGTCGTGATGTACTGCCTGAAAATGCCATAGACGTCGTCCACTACTGGCGTTGAGGGCTATAATGCTGTTCCCAAAAAGATTGGCGCCTGCCCGATCCGAGCCAATAAAGTCCGGCGTTGGTGACCCTGTTGGTACATACACAACCCCCCGCTTATTGTCGACACTCAACCCCGCCCAGGCGTTGGCACCACCGGCGGTCTTCCACGCATTCTTTGGCCAGGTCTCGTAGCCGGTTTCGCCGGGATGGGGAATGGTGTGAAAGATCCAGACTTGCTTGCCACTTACTACATTGTAGGCGCGTATATCACCGGGAGCAGCGCCACCGGTTTCGGTAACCGCCGTCCCCATAATAATCAGGTTTTGAAAGATTACCCCGGGGGCTGGAGCATTGATGCTGATTTTGTCGATATCACGACCCAGACCTACTCTGAGATCTACTATACCCTCTTTACCAAACGAGGTGATCAGCTTCCCGGTACTGGCATCAAGGGCCATCAGGTTGTGACCCGTAGTAAAGAAAATCCGCTTGCCCTGCTTGCCTTCCCAATAGCTTACGCCGCGCATGTTCGACAGGCCGGCGTGAGAAAGCGGAGGCGAGTGCTCCCAGAGCTCATTGCCAGTTTCAGCATCGAGAGCGAACACGTTGTAAAAAGGGTTGCGACCATACAACACACCATCGACAACAATGGGATTGAATTGAAGCTCGGACATGGCGGCTAGCGGTTGCCCCTTTGCACTGGCGTAAGACCAGGCAAGTTTCAGTGTTGTAACATTGCCGGTATCTATTTGCCGGAGTTGCGAGTAGTGATTGCTGCCCGGGTCGCCGCCGAAGGTTTTCCAGCTGCCGAAGTCCTGAGCCGTGGCCAAAGTGCTAAGCCAGGCAAGTGTCCAGCTCACAAAAAAACAGAATGTTCTCATTAAGTGCCCTGGGTGTGATTTGTGTCGGCATCATCGGCGGTTGGGTAGTCTGTGTAACCGTGTGCTCCCTTCGTATACAAGGTCGCCGGATTGAGGTTTGCTAGTGGCGTACCATTGCGCCAGCGCTCGACCAAATCGGGATTGCTTATAAATGCCCTACCAAAAGATACCGCCGTTAATGTCCCGCCTTGGATTTCCGCCTGAGCTTCCTCTAGCCCATAATTGTCATTGCCGATCAAACGATCTCCAAAGTAGCGTCTACCGAGTTCCACATTGTCCACGCGCCCGCCTGGCAAACGAATGACGTGCAAGTAGGCCAGGTTAAGGGTAGCAGCCTCCTGTAGAAGGAATTCGAAGGTCTGTTGTGGGTTGTCGTCAACGAGGTCATTAAAGGGGTTGTCGGGGCAAATGCGTACACCTACATGGCCAGGTCCTTTGACGTCGCTCATTGCTTTTAGGACATCTAAAACAAAACGTGCTCTGTTGCTGACACTACCACCGTATTTATCAGTGCGCTGATTGGTCCCGGTACAGAGAAACTGAGCGGGCAGATAACCGCTGGTGCAATGCAGCTCGACGCCGTCGAACCCCGCAGCAAACGCGTTAATGGTCGCCAGTCGGTACTCATTAACCACCTTGGCAACTTCTTCAGTTTCAAGCGCTCTGGGGTGGTCGAATGGCTGCATGCCTTCCTGATCGGTGTACATTTCTCCACTGGCCACAATAGCAGATGGGGCCACGGTCTCGCTTCCTGCAGCTTTATTGAGTGCATTAGATATACGCCCCACGTGCATGATCTGGGCGACCATGATACCGCCCTCGGCGTGCACTGCATCAAGTACGGGGCGCCAGGCCTCTACCTGGGCGGAATTGTAAATGCCCGGGGTACGGCAGTAGCCGATGCCGTCGGCAGTAGGGGCTATGCCCTCTGACACAATCAGGCCAGCACTGGCACGCTGGCGGTAGTATTCCGCCATTATCTCTGTCGGTGTCGCGTTAGTATTGCCTCGGCTACGTGTCATTGGCGCCATGACTATGCGATTGCGTAGCTGTAATGCGCCCAGGGTGACTGGTGAGAATAAGTCCATGCTGTAATTAAACCTGGTATTGAATTGAGGGTGGCCCTAAGCCGATGTGGCGACTACGCGCGCTAGGGAAAAGAAAGCGACATACCGTTGCCGTTCGACGTATTGTGACAAATTTGGGAAACGCGTGAGCGCCTTACAGTATAGGACGCTAAACCAGAGCGTGGTAACGGCGACTTGTTCATCTAGATATCTCCTGTTCCATAGAAGACGGCGTCGTTCCGGAGAGCGTGGGGCTGTTTCGGCGGCCAGACATGACACACCGCTTCAGCGAACGCGAATTTTTGGCTCAGCGGCATCTCGGCGCATGGTATTGAGAAATTGCTCGATAGGCGCGGGCGCTGCGACATCGGGCTCGTCACCAACTGGGGGATTGGCCCAAAATTCCTTCCAGGAGGGCCACAGGTCGTGAAAGGCGCCGGTGTACCTGTCGCGGTCGGGCCACCGCATTTTGTTGTCGCCTATAGGTGGTTTGTTCAAATCGGTGGCATACCAGTAGCAGGGCAGTCGCCGGCGGAAGTACCAGCGCCCTTCGATGCGCTGGTAATTATCCCAGTACAGCATCTGCATGATGACCCATTCGTCGCCGGTTTCGTGTTCGTTCTTTGAGTAGACCACACCATGGGCATGATCGGGGTCCTCAAACTCGATAATGTGATTACCGATGTGATGGGCGGTGCCTGTAAACTGAAGGCGTAGGGTGTCATCTAACCACTGCCTAAGGTGGGCGCGTCCCACTTTCTCGCGACTTACCCGGATATCCTCGGCAAACAGGTTTACATGGGAATCCAGGTCGCGCATGTCCAGCGACAAGGAGTATTTGGCCGCTAGCTGGCGGATTTCATCGAGTGATTCCAGGCGGTCGACGCGCTCAAGCAGTGATATGTCTGTCACAGTTTAATTCCAACGTGGTGTGTTAAGCTCCGCGACTCTGCCACCATCGACGACCAGTTCAGCGCCGGTGATGTAGGAGGCCTCGTCACTGGCCAGGAACAGAATAGCGTTGGCACATTCCTCAGGGTCGCCGATTCGGCCTATGGGTACGGACTCAGCCATTGCATCCTGGTTTTCCTTGCCGGGTAATGCGCTCTCGGTAGGTGGCGTGAGAAACACACCCGGAATCACGGTATTGACCCGTACCCCTTTTTTTGCCCATTCGATGGCAGCATTCCGAGACAAGGCCACTACGCCTGCTTTGGCCGCACTATAGGCCGCTGTAGCCATGGAGCCGCGCAAAGCGCATACAGAGGCGATGTTTACCACCGCCCCTCCATTGGCGCTGAGTTGGGGGAAGGCCTCGCGCATAAGAAACATGGTGCCGTCCAAAGATACGGCAAAGTTCTTGCGCCAGGCTTTACTGTCTTGCTCGGCCAGCATACCGGTCTCCATCAACATGGCATTGTTCACCACAATATCCAGCTTGCCATAAGTGGTCACCGTGCTTGTCACCAGTTCCTTCACCGCAGCCTCATCGGCCACATCCACAGAGTGTGCAATAGCCTTGCCACCAGTGGCCTCTATTTGTGCTACCACCTGTTGCAACAGGTTCAGGCGGCGAGCCGCCAATACGACTCTGGCTCCTTCTCGCGCAAACCGCTTGGCCGTAGCGGCACCAATTCCGGTGCCGGCGCCTGTGATAATGGCAACCTTGTTTTCCAGTCTCATACTAATACTCTCAAAGGCTTCGATAAACTGACGCCACCGGTAGTGTGGCTCGGTTGGATAATATGAAGCCAGCTCTTTATGCCGGGCTCACCGAGAGCCGAGGTTGTAACGCAATTCAACACCATACATGCGCGGAAGTGAATCTGATTTAGGAAAGGTGCCCACCGAATCGCCCACTGCGGCGGCCCCCATAAAATAATCCTCGTCGGTTAGATTCGTACCCCACAAAGCGACCTCCCAGTTCTCATCGGGCGATAGCCAGGCCACGCGGGCATTGATCAGACTAAAGGAGTCAAATGTGGATTGGTCCTTGATTCCCCAGGAACCTGCGTCCAATCCCATGTAGATCTCGCCGGTATAGTGATAGTCGAGGCGAGATACAACAGTGCCGAAGTCGCCCAGCCAGGAGTATTGCACTCCCAGGCTAAAGGTTTTCTCGGGGACTTCTGGAAAGTTCTCATCGGAGCGATCGACTGCGGGAGGAGGCGATTGCGTTAAAATATGATAGGAACTTAATTGCAAATCATCGAATTTGTCAAATTCATACTTGTTGTAGCTGATGCTGGCATTTATGGCCAAATTGGGCATAGGCAGCACGGTCAGCTCCAGTTCAATTCCATCGATAAAGGATTTGTCCGCGTTTTTCAATACGACGTTAGGATTGCCGGTGATGGGATCGGGGACCACCTGTATTAATTGCATTTGATCAAACACCATATGGAAGAGCGCTGTATTGAGTCGCACCCGACGATCAAACCCATCAATCTTGAAACCGAGTTCATAGTTGGTCACGGTCTCCGGCTCCACTTTAAGAAAGCCGTTGACCGAAACATCGCCATTGGGTTGGAATGTCCCAGATTTAAAGCCCTCACTGTAGGTGACATAGGTCATAGCGCTATTGATAAGACTGCCATCCAACCACTGGTCTGGAAACTTGTAAGAAATACTGGCCATCGGGCTGACTTCTTCCCAACTTTCCTCGATATCGTCGGTAACCGGGTCGGTCAGCGGGTAGTTCCAGAGGCCATCGGCATCCAGGGAAAAGGCGGATTGAGCCATTGACACTAAGTCCATCGAGGGCGTGTGCGCCCCCCCTCGAAAGAGTGCCAGGGAGCCGCTGCCCAGGAAAAGTGAGCCTGAGAAAACATCGGCCAATATGCCATCAAAAGCCACGGGATCGAGCAGTGTCTGAGTGAGAGTCTGCTCACGTTTTTCCCGGGTCCAACGCACGCCCATGGTAAGCGCAAGATTGTCGCTAAGATCGTAGCTACCCTGAAAGAAAGCCGCGTAGGTTGTGTTTTTCATTTCATAGATTTCGCCGCCAGTTCGGGTCGCAAAAGCCATGATGTCAAATGGGAGCCCACCGAGCATGCCGCCTGGCAAATAGAATGCGCTGATGTCATCGTTGTTAGTCTGGGCGCCGTCTTTTATCTCCTCAACCATGCCAAAAATACCGCCGGTAAACTGCAGGCGGTCATCAAACGCAGAGCCGCTGAATTGTAATTCCTGTGAGATCTGGTCGCGATCGCTGGGCTCGAGGCGATAGATTTGAGACTGCCTGCCCACCGTGCCATCATTATCCGGGTTGTTGGGAAACCCGAACAGTTTCTGGTCGCCGTAGCCGGTGATGCTCTTCAGGGTCAAATTGTCGGAGACTTCCCATTCAACTGTGATTCCGGCCATGAGATTATCGAGATTATAGGCCATTCGGGGTATGCTCAACTGTACCTTGTCGCGACCGGCCAATGCCTCGGTAGCATCGCAATTGCTCTTATAGGTCGGGGATATTTCCGTGTAATTCCCGCTATTAATTGGAGCAAATCCAGAACTGGGACTACTGGCGGCGGCTGCACTCAGACCAGAGAATTCATATAACCAAACCGGCGCCGTATCGCCAGCCCACATTCGGTTATGGTGCAGGGCATCCTGTCCCTCATAGCCGCCCTTGTCCATCCAGCTACAACGGCTTGCCTGCTGTACTTCCCGGGTTTTTCCGTAATACACAAAACTGTCGATGACCAGTGAGTCCGTTGCCCGCCAGGTTAGCTGCAGGGCGCCCGCCAGGCGGTCCTCGGAGTTGGTTTCCTGACCGTTGTAGAGATTGTCGAGGTAGCCATCTCGCTTGATACTGGCCAGGGATATCTTTGAAAGCAGTTTGTCGTCGATCAGGGGCAGATTAAGAACTGCCTTGGCGTCGCGTCGATTGTAATTTCCCAGTCGAGTTTCGATATGACCACCGAAGGATTCAGCGGGCTTCTTGCTGGTCATGACAATGGCTCCACCGGTAGTATTTTTACCAAACA
>JABHWT010000279.1 GCA_018657645.1 Halieaceae bacterium
AAATCTGGCCCCGCGAAAAATGCGCTTTGGTACATCCGAGGGCATGGTCCTCGCTGCGGGGCCCGGTGGAGAGGACCTATATTTGTTGGAGCCCCACGCGGGAGCAAAACCAGGAATGCAGGTGAAATAAGAATCAATCCGTAACGAGTAACCGCTATGTTGGCAGACTATTCAATCCTGTTGGTTGGTGCAATTTTGGTCAACAATTTTGTTCTGGTACAGTTTCTGGGCCTTTGCCCCTTCATGGGGGTATCCAACAAGCTCGAGACAGCTATGGGCATGTCTATGGCAACTACCTTTGTCCTGACCCTTGCCTCGGCCTGCAGTCACCTCACCTATAATTTCCTACTCCAACCCCTCGGTCTGGGCTACCTGAAAACCATATCTTTTATCCTGGTGATTGCCGTGGTAGTGCAGTTTACCGAGATGGTTGTACGCAAATCCAGTCCTCTGCTCTACCGCGTGCTGGGCGTCTACCTGCCTCTCATCACTACTAATTGCGCAGTGCTGGGCGTCGCCCTGCTGAATATCAATAAAGACCACTCCTTTTTGCAATCCCTGCTCTATGGTTTTGGCGCCGCCGTTGGATTCTCCCTGGTGTTAGTACTCTTTGCGGCAATGCGCGAGCGTCTCAATGTCGCCGACGTTCCACTTCCCTTTAAGGGGCCGGCCATAGGCATGGTGACTGCAGGACTGATGTCTCTGGCCTTTATGGGCTTTGCAGGGTTGGTATAGTCGGACAATGCTGGAACTGATCTCACACTACCCGCTCGCCGCCGCCCTCCTGGCCCTGGTAGGAATGGGTGCCGTATTTGGTGCTTTGCTAGGCTATGCCGATGTGCGATTTAGAACTGAGGGCGATCCAATTGCAGACCAGATCAACAACCTACTGCCTCAGACCCAATGTGGCCAATGCGGCTACCCCGGGTGCCGGCCTTATGCCGAGGCCATTGCGGGTGGAGAGGCAATCAATAAATGTCCTCCGGGAGGAGAGTCCACCATTGCCGACCTGGCCGATCTTCTCGATGTGGAGGCCCTGCCACTGGATCAGGAGCACGGGGAAGAGAAAGTCAAAGCTGTGGCCTATATTCGGGAACCGGAGTGCATTGGCTGTACCAAGTGCATCCAGGCTTGTCCAGTCGATGCCATACTGGGTGCGGCCAAACAAATGCACACGGTTATTGTCAGTGAATGCACCGGCTGCGACCTTTGCGTAGATCCCTGTCCAGTCGATTGTATTGACATGATACCGCAGGCACAGGGACTTCACAGCTGGCGCTGGCCGCTTCCCGACCCCGTCAGTAGCGTCGCTGCGATCATCGCGACGGATAGCAACCGGGGGCAGGCGGCATGAGAACAGTATTCCGCTTCCACGGTGGTATTCACCCATCTGAAAACAAACAACAGTCTTTACAGACCCCGATAGAGTTTGCTGGGATCCCTCCGGAGTTGGTGATTCCACTCTCCCAACACGTTGGTGCTCCAGCTTCATCGGTAGTCGCTATCGGGGAGCGGGTTCTGAAAGGCCAGATGATTGCAGAGTCCACGGGTTATATCAGCTTGCCGCTGCACGCCCCTACCTCAGGCACAATCACCGCTATTGAGGACCGTACAATCCCTCATCCATCTGGTTACAAGGCGCCGTGCCTCATCATTGCCACAGACGGTGAGGACGAGTGGCAGACCACTCGCTGCGAACCAAATTACCAGGACCTGACGCCAGCCGAACTGGTGCAACTGCTCCGCGATGCAGGGGTGGCAGGCATGGGCGGGGCCGGATTCCCGACTGCGGTTAAGCTCTCAATCAACCCGGATGTTCACATTGAAACCCTCGTCATCAACGGTACCGAGTGTGAGCCCTACATAACCGCCGACGATGCGCTAATGCGTGAGCGCGGTGCCCAAATTATCGAGGGTGCAAGAATTCTCAGTTATATTATTAATCCAGCACGAACCCTCATTGGCGTGGAGGACAATAAACCAGAGGGAATAGCCAGTTTGCGCTATGCTGCCCGGGACACAGGTATCGACATAGTAGCAGTCCCGACCCGTTACCCATCGGGGGGTGAAAAACAGCTCATTGAAATTTTAACCAACAAGCAGGTACCCAGCGGTGGACTGCCGGCAGACATCGGTGTCATGTGCCAGAATCTGGGTACCACAGTGGCTATCCACGATGCGGTCATCAAAGGACGCCCCCTTATCTCCCGAATTACCACCGTTACCGGTAGATCACTGGATCAGCCACAGAATTTCGAAGTATTACTGGGTACTCCCCTGCGTTTCCTTCTGTCCAGGGCCGGTTATCAGGGTAGCACCAACAACAAGCTGATTATCGGTGGCCCAATGATGGGTTTTACCGTGCCCAATGCCGATGTGCCTGTTGTGAAAACCTGCAATTGCCTGCTTGCTCCCACCGAAAACGAATTACCCTCGCCCCCTCCTGCCAAGGCCTGTATTCGCTGCGGTCAGTGTGCCGAGGTTTGCCCTGCCAGTTTGCTCCCCCAACAATTGTTCTGGTTCGCCCAGGGCAACGAGCACGAAAAACTGGAGCGACACAACCTGTTTGATTGCATCGAGTGTGGATCCTGCTCATGGGTATGCCCCAGTCACATCCCGCTGGTGCAATACTACCGCGCTGCCAAGGCAGACATAGTACTGCACAGAGAGAATCACCTTAAATCAGAGCATGCCCGAGGCCGATTCGAGTTTCGCCAGGCTCGAATCGCTCGCGAAGTGCACGAAAAACAGACCAGGCGTGAGGCACGCAGGCAAGCGGCTCTGGCCCACAATAACGATAGCGGATCGATAACAAGCCCCAGCACAGACCCTGTCCAGGCTGCCATAGCGCGAGCCAAGGCTCGCAAAGCAGGACAACAGAAGCCCAGATCAGAGCCTGAGAGTTCCTGACATGGCCCCCGTGCTCATTACATCCCCACACGCTCACAGCGCCCGTTCCACCGCAGGGATGATGCTCAAAGTCTTGTTGGCCACAGTACCGGGCATACTGGTTCTTACCTATTTCTTCGGTTTTGGTACCCTTGTTAACATCCTCTGGGCCTGTGTAGTTGCGCTGACTTGCGAGTCTTTGGCCCTGGCTTTACGACGTCGCCCCCTGCTCTTCTACCTTGGCGATTATAGCGCCCTGGTTACCGCGACGTTAATAGGTATTGCACTGCCTCCCTATTCGTCCTGGTGGCTAATTGCAATCGGCACAGGCTCCGCTATTCTGCTTGCCAAACACCTGTACGGCGGCCTGGGTTACAACCCGTTTAATCCGGCCATGGTAGGGTATGTCATCCTGCTGATATCGTTCCCGGTCCAGATGACAAGTTGGGCCTTACCGCAGGGCCCCGAAGAGCTACCTGGCCTTATTGAGGCCCTGAAGGCCTGTTTCGCGCCAGCGCACTACGATGGCACCACCATGGCAACACCTCTGGACCTTCTCAAGCAAAACAATAGTCTGCCAGTTGACGAATTGTGGGTTGAAAATCAGCAATTTGGCCGCTGGGCCGGGCTCGGTTGGGAATGGGTTAATATTGCATTTTTAGGTGGCGGCTTATGGCTGCTTTGGCAGCGCGTTTTTACATGGCACGCCCCGGTGACAATGTTAGTGGCCCTGGCCCTTATGGCATCCCTGTTTTACGACGGCGGCAGTGCCGCCAGTGGCGGTTCACCCCTGTTCCATTTGCTTAGTGGTGCCACCATGCTAGGTGCTTTTTTCATCGTTACGGACCCAGTGACATCGGCTGTATCGCTACGCGGTCGTCTCGTCTACGGCACACTCATTGGTGTTCTAATTTATGTCATTAGAGTCTGGGGCAATTATCCCGATGCGATGGCCTTCGCTGTTCTCATTATGAATTTCGCAGCTCCCTTTATCGATCACTTCACCCAGCCCCGCACTTATGGGCACCGCGACAAGCCGGAGAATCGGTAAAATGCCGCGGCAGTCAATGACTCGCAATAGCCTGCTACTGGCCTCGTTCGCGGTAATCAGCACCGGCATCATCGCAGGCACGTACCTCCTCACACAAGACCGCATTGCCCTGGAGCAGCGCAAAGCGGAGGAGAAGGCACTACTGGAAATCGTGCCCAGAGACAGACACGACAATGTCATGCTTGATGACACACTACGAGTCGATGCATCAACACCGGGCCTGGGCCTGGGCCGCACCCGACAAATCTACCTGGCGCAACTTGAGGGAAAGGTAGTAACGGCCATTGTCCCAGCGACAACATCCGAGGGTTACAGCGGTGATATCAATCTGATTATTGGTGTCAATGCCGACGGTAGTATTGCCGGACTGCGAATACTTAGCCATAGGGAAACCCCCGGATTGGGAGACAAAATAGACCTCAAGAAATCTGACTGGGTTTTGAGTTTCGATGGTCGTTCTCTTGGAAATCCGACTGAGGAAAATTGGTCTGTCAAAAAGGATGGCGGTGTTTTTGATCAATTTACAGGCGCTACTATTACTCCGCGGGCCGTTGTTGCGGCGGTGCTAAAGGCGCTGCGCTATGCGGAGGCCGAGAAAGACGCGCTGTTTGCAGCCGACCGCCAAGACGCGGGGGTGGAGTAATGGCTGACACAGACTACAAAATGCTGACTCGCAGCGGCCTTTGGAAAAATAACCCTGCTATCGTTCAATTACTTGGGCTTTGCCCCCTGCTTGCGGTTACCGGCAGTGTAGTCAATGCCATCGGCCTGGCGATTGCTACGACCTTTGTCCTGGTCGGCTCCGGGGCAGCTGTCTCGGCTGTCCGGCAAGTGCTGTCAGATGCCATCAGACTGCCGGTATTTGTGATGATAATTGCAGCAGCAGTCACCTGTATCGAATTATTAATGCAGGCTTTCGCCTATGAGTTATACCAGATTCTCGGCATCTTTCTTCCACTGATAACCACCAATTGCATCATCCTTGGTCGCGCCGAGTCTTTCGCCAGCCGGAACCCGATGATCCCCGCCATCTACGACGGCTTCATAATGGGTATTGGGTTCAGTCTCGTTCTGATTCTACTGGGAGGGCTGCGCGAAGTAATTGGCACTGGCGTACTGTTTGCAGATATGGATTTGCTGTTCGGCCCCAGCGCTGCCGATTGGGAATGGGTCCTGGTGGAGAGTTATCAGCCTTTTCTGCTTGCCATTTTGCCTCCAGGAGCGTTTATCTTTGCAGGACTCATTATTGCTGTGAAAAACCTGATCGACATCCGCATTGAAAAACGCCGGGACCGGCTAAGGCAGAAACCGGTTAAAGGCGCCAGGCGAGTACGAGTAACCGGGAAAATTTCCTAGCGTTGGTCTGGATGGCCTGTAATTTTTTACTACCGGTTAAAAATAAAAGGGCGACTCATTTCTTCCTTCACTTGCGTCTGACCAAGACTGAACTTATTGCATCACTTTATCAATTTTCCAGTCAGTCGCTGCGCGAAGAGTATCCATAAATGATTGCTCATATGCCTGTTCCGGATCACTGCGAACGCTTTGGTCTATAATCTTCGCGTCATCTCCGACCAGAATTCGCCAGCGCTCCTCGCGAACGCCATCCAGGATAATTGCCACCGCCTCGGAGGCCGAGGTCGGCGCACCCTCTGCAAATGCGGACATCATATTCTCGAGCATCGCCTTGATTTCATCTACTCCCATCTCCTTGCCCTGATCTTCCTTGCCAAGTAGGACTGAAAATAGTTGCAAATCTTCATCGGTTAAATTTTCCGGATCGAAGCCAGAAACAATTTTCCCCGAATTGGCCAGCAGAGGCGTGCCGATATGGCCAGGCATAACCACCGACACTTTGACGTGCGGGGCATGGTTGCGAAAGTCGTTTAGCAGTGCCTCGGAAAACCCCTTGACTGCAAACTTGGCCGAGGAATAGGCAGTGTGCGGGGCCTGGGGACCAATGCTGGCCCAGAAACCATTGACACTGGAGGTGTTAATCAAGTGCGCTTCGCTGGCATTAATCAGTAATGGCACAAAGGCGCGACTGCACAGGTAAACCCCCCCCCAGCAGATATTGAACGTACGCTCCCATTGCTCGCGTGGATCATTAATGAAACTGCCACCGCCGCCAACACCCGCATTATTGAACAACAAGTTAACATGATCAGTAGCGTGTTCAGCTACAACGCTATCGCGAAACGCGTTGACAGCTGCCTCATCTGACACATCGCAAACATGCGTGGTGACTGTTACACCCGGGGGAGCCTCGCTATCGCAAATAGCCTTTGTCTCCGCCATATTGTTTTCAAGGACATCGCAGAAGGCCACGTTACAACCGGATGCAACCAATTGCCGGACTAACTCCCTGCCCATGCCGGTACCACCACCGGTCACCACAGCCAACTTGCCACTAAAATCCTTCATTTCTTCTCCTTATTTTAGTCTTCGCTGCTCTTCTTGCCTGACTGCAGGCCGGTAAAAGGGAAACTGGCGACATTGCCATCGGCTGAGGAGCCATCGGATATTTTAGCGGCGCCTTCTTTGTCCACTTCATCGATGCGGATGATTGCCTGCAGCGGAATATAGCTGCGATTGACACCGGCAAACTCATTCTTGAGCTTTTCTTCGCTGGGGTCTACCAGAATCTGCGAGCGCTCACCGAACACAAACTCTTCGACCTCTATAAAGCCCCACATATCGCTTTGATAAATCTGCCGGGCAAACATCTCGAACACCTGGTCGTGGTTGTGAAAGATCACCTTGTAAACGGGTAGATTTGCCATTGTTTCCTCATACCTTGGCCAGTCCGGAGAACCAGTGGACGGCCAACTGAATTTAGCGGGCGGCAATATTACCATCATCTGGGCAGAATTCCAGCCCGAGCCCTTTCCAGACCCAGGGCAAATCTGTATGATTCGCATCCCTTTTTACCCTAGGAGTCTGTCGGACTTAACACTGTTCTACTGCGCAAAAGCAGATATCAGCCATATTTCACGGTCAATTTCGTTAAATAGTGCCACTACTGGCCTTAATCGACCGCATAAACTGACTAATATCTTCTTCCCTTCGCTACGAACGGTTAGGTCCGACAGACTCCTGGAGCAGAAAATAATGGCGAGGCGGCCACAGTAGAAAACTTGTGAGTAAGAAACTGCACATCAAGACCCATGGATGCCAGATGAACGAATACGATTCGGCACGGATCCATGATCTGCTTCGGGAAAGCCACGACATGGTCCTCATTGACGACCCTGAAGATGCCGATGTATTAATTCTAAACACTTGTTCTATAAGGGAAAAAGCTCAGGAGAAGGTATTTCACCAGCTAGGTCGCTGGAAACACTTGAAACAGAAAAACCCGGATCTCGTAATAGGTGTTGGCGGCTGTGTCGCCAGTCAGGAAGGGGCAGACATTGGCAAACGCGCACCGTATGTCGACCTGGTATTCGGACCCCAGACCCTGCATCGACTACCGCAGATGATAGAACAGCGTAGAACTGGTGGCACTCTGATAGTAGATGTCAGCTTTCCAGAAATCGAGAAATTCGACAATTTGCCCAGCCCCAGGGTAGAGGGCCCCTCCGCCTTTGTATCGATCATGGAGGGCTGCAGCAAATACTGCACTTTCTGCGTGGTGCCCTACACTCGTGGTGAGGAAGTATCGCGGCCACTGGATGATGTTATTGCCGAAGTCGTTCAACTGGTGGAAGGCGGTGTGTGCGAAGTGAATTTGCTGGGCCAGAATGTCAATGCCTATCGCGGCCAGGACCACCTCGGCGAAGTCGTTGATTTCGCCGAATTACTGTACTTCGTAGCAGGTGTACCGGGGATCGAGCGCATACGTTACACGACGTCTCACCCGGTCGAATTTTCCGACGCCCTGATCGCAGCTTATGCCGACATTCCGCAACTGGTTGATCATCTGCATTTACCCGTACAAAGTGGATCGGACCGGGTGCTCGCTGCCATGAAACGAGGTCACACCGTACTGGAGTACAAATCCAAAATCAGACGACTGCGCAGCGTTCGGCCACAGATCAGCATTTCCTCGGACTTCATCATCGGCTTCCCCGGCGAAACCGACACCGATTTTGCCGCCACCATGAAACTGATTGACGACATTGAATTCGACAGTTCCTTCAGTTTCGTGTACAGCGCCCGCCCCGGCACACCCGCCGCTGACCTACCCGACGACACCGACCAGGAGACAAAAAAACAACGTCTGAAGATTCTCCAGGATAGAGTCGGACAACAGGCCCAACAGATTAGTCGCCGCATGGTCGACTCTATACAAACCGTGCTGGTTACCGGCGTATCTAAAAAGGACCCGGGGCAATTACAGGGCCGCACCGGGAACAATCGCGTGGTGAATTTTTCGACCAGTGATCAGTCTCTCATCGGTACCTTTGTCGACGTGCACATTCTGGAAGCGCTGCCCAATTCATTGCGCGGTGCGCTAAAGCACAGTTGACTGTAGCAAAATCCGGTATATCCTTTAATTAATGCCACTACTCGGAGCGACTGCAGACCACATTGAACAGTGAACCCCCAAGCCAACCGTCGACGCAACAAAGCCTCACACTCGAACCAAATGACACGCGTCACCTGGCTGACTTATGCGGCCAGCTCGACAGCCATTTACGCCAGATCGAACAGCACCTGGCAATTCAGATCAATGCGCGAGGTAATCAGTTCAGGCTAAGTGGCCCAGCCGTCAATGTGGCAGCCGGTAAACAGCTGCTCATTCACCTTTACGCAGAAGTTTGCCAGGGAGTAAATCTCACTGCGGAAACCCTGCATTTACAACTGGTTCAAACCGGTTCGGGGCACCTTGCGAGTTGTCAGGACAGTATACAGGCGGCAGACGCCGTTCAGGTTATCCGCACCAAGCGAGTAGCTGTTAAACCTCGCGGCGAAAATCAACAGGTCTATGTAAGCACAATAAAGCAGTACGATATTAACTTTGGTATTGGTCCTGCCGGTACCGGCAAAACCCACCTCGCTGTGGCCTGTGCAGTAGAAGCTCTCCTGGAGGAACGCGTTCGTCGCATTCTGCTAGTGCGCCCCGCTGTGGAAGCAGGTGAGAAACTGGGCTTTCTGCCGGGCGATCTGAGCCAGAAAATCGACCCCTATTTACGACCGCTTTACGATGCACTCTACGAAATGCTGGGCTTCGAGACGGTGAACAAATATATAGAGCGCAATATTATTGAGGTTGCTCCATTGGCCTTCATGCGAGGCCGGACCCTGAACAACGCCTTCATCATCCTCGACGAGGCCCAGAATACGACACGTGAACAGATGAAAATGTTTCTCACCCGGATCGGCTTCGGTTCTACTGCTGTTATCACGGGCGACGCCACTCAAATAGATTTGCCTCGCGGCACTGCATCCGGCCTGACCCATGTGAGCAACATTCTGGAAAATGTAGAGGGCATCGGCTTTACTTACTTTTCCAATAGGGATGTTGTCCGTCACCCACTGGTACAACGTATTGTTGCCGCCTACGACATACACGAAGAAAATACCACTGCACTGGACAAGACGCGGAAATGAACCTTCAACTGGATATTCAGAAGTGTAGTGCACAACCCACACCAACGAATGACGAAATATTGTGCTGGGTTAATGCGGCCCTGGTCGACCGACAGCGGGATACCGAAATAAGTGTGCGATTGGTAGACCGGGAGGAAATGGCCCGATTGAACGAGGCTTATCGCGGCAAACCCGGGTCTACCAATGTTCTGTCTTTCCCCTCCAATCTACCCCGGGAGCTGGCGCTTCCACTATTGGGGGACATCGTAATATGTGTACCCGTAGTGCACCAGGAGGCCGCCGACCAGTGCAAGTCTCCTAGTGCGCACTGGGCCCATATGACGGTGCATGGCATCTTGCATCTATTAGGATACGACCATCTGAGCGATGAGGAAGCGCAGACCATGGAATCGCTGGAAACCGAAATTCTTGCAAGCCTCGATTACCCCTGTCCCTATAAAGTTCATAATCCCGGAGAAACCACACCGAAATGAGCGAAGAGCAGAGTAACAGCGATTCAGGGAGAAGAACCTGGATCGAGAAAATAAAGCACCCTTTTTCCAGAGCACCCAGAAGCCGCCGGGATCTTGAAGATGTTTTATCTGTAGCGGCCAAAAATGAAGTTATAGACGAGGATGCAAAGAATATCATCGAGGGCGCTCTGCAGGTCAGCGACATGCAAGTGCGCGATATCATGATTCCACGAGCACAAATGGTAGTTATCAAGGCAGAATGCGGGCTGGAAGAAATTCTGCCTCAAATCATCCTATCATCCCACTCTCGCTACCCCGTTATTGGTGACAACGCGGATGATATCCTCGGTATACTGCTGGCCAAGGATCTGCTTCCGCAAATACTGGAAAGGGACCCTGATAAGTTCGATATCCAAAGCCTTTTACGCACCACCACCGTCGTGCCAGAGAGCAAACGCCTCAATGTATTACTGCGTGAGTTTCGTGAAAACCGCAATCATATGGCACTGGTAATTGACGAGTATGGCGGAGTTGCGGGACTGGTCACTATTGAGGATGTGCTCGAGGAAATTGTCGGGGAGATTGAAGATGAAACGGATGCAGAAACCGACAATTTCATTCGAAAAATCACCGAGCGTGACTACTTCGTCAAGGCTCTCACTCCTATCGATGAGTTTAACGAGTACTTCAAGACAGAATTCAGCGACGCAGAGTTCGATACCATTGGAGGCCTGGTGACTCACGCCTTTGGACACATGCCTTTACGCAATGAGATTACGATAATCAACAACTGTGAGTTCAAGGTTATCAACGCGGATCAACGTCGAATTCACAGCTTGCGAATGCGCCCCGTCCGGGTCTAACGCGGCGTCCAATATGAACCGGCCATGACAAGAACCTCTAATTTCAGCCCTCACAAGCTGCAGGTTATGATGATGGCTGCCATGTCTGGCGCCCTGATCACCTTATCCCTGTCACCCTTGAACTGGTGGCCGGCAGGCATTCTCAGCATTGCCCTGTATCTGTCCCTGTTAAACAATTGCAGCTTACAACAAGCACCTTGGCGAGGCTTGCTGTTCGGTCTTGGAATGTTTGGCTCAGGCGTATCCTGGGTCTATGTCAGCATTCACGTTCACGGCTATGCCAGCGCCCCGCTCGCGGCCTTACTGACTGTTATTTTTTGCGCAGGACTGGCACTGCTGCAGGCGCTGTGTGCCTGGAGTTATGTTCGTTGGGTAAGACCTTTACCGGGAGGGGCGCTGTTGGGGCTCCCCGCCCTGTGGGTGCTCTTTGAGTGGCTGCGCAGCTGGCTGCTCACGGGTTTTCCCTGGCTCTACCTTGGCTATGCACATGTGGAAACACCACTGGCTGGCTGGGGGCCCATTATCGGCGTGTACGGCCTATCGTGGATCTGTGCCCTAACAGGCTGTTGCCTTTTCCTGGCCTGGCGCGACCGCGGCACACTTCACTGCCTAAGCTACGTGGTGATAATTACAGCTTTGTGGGCGGGAGGTTGGCAACTGAAACAGATTCCGTGGGTAACACCAGTGAAAGGGGGCGTTTTAAGTGTTGCGATCTATCAACCCAATATACCCCAGGAGCAAAAATGGGACCCGGCCTGGTACCAATCCATCCTCCGCCAGTACCAGAATGACACCCGCCCTCTCTTTGGCAACGACATCATCGTCTGGCCGGAGGCGGCAATCCCCAATTACTACCAGCGAGTCGATGATTTTCTCGACCCCATCGCTGAACGGGCGGCAATGAGCGGAACAACCTTGATTTCCGGTGTTCCCTACCAAAACACTGAAAATGGGGCTTTTTATAATGGGATTGTCGCTTTAGGCAACGGAGAAGGCGTTTATCTAAAACAGCGATTAGTGCCATTTGGTGAATATGTGCCAATGGAAAATCTACTGCGAGGCCTCATTGCTTTCTTTGACTTGCCCATGTCGAGCTTTAGCCCAGGCCCCGCCAATCAACCACTGCTGAATATAGGCGGATACCGGATTGCGCCGTTTATTTGTTATGAGGTGGTATATCCTGACCTGGTCGCCGGCAAGGCCAGCACTGCCGATTTGCTGGTGACCATCAGTAATGATAGCTGGTTCGGCAATTCAATAGGCCCCTTACAGCACTTGCAAATGGCCCGTATGCGCGCCCTTGAAAACGGGCGCTATATGATACGGGGCACTAACAACGGCGTATCCGCTATCATTAACTCACGTGGCCAGATCACCGCGCGAACCAGACAATTCGTGGCCACCAGTCTAATCGGCGAAGTTCAGATTATGCAAGGTATGACGCCGCACGCAGGTTTTGGCTCAATGCCGGTAATTGCAGGCTGCGGAATGACCCTTCTGTTGCTGGCACTAAGACCTTTCTTCCTCAGGCGCAGAGTAAGTTAAGTATTATTTAACTTCAGATAGCTGAAGAAAGGTCTCCAGTCTCTTATCAATCCCGAATACATGGCAGGTCAACCACTCGGTGAGGAAGGTATGAACAATGTTCTTGAAGGCTGAATCATAGGCAGCGGACTGCTGCATTAATTTGTTAATTTCCGCTCTGAATTGATCGTGTGCCCGAATATGCTCTTTCATATCCGGGTACTTTAAATTATTCATATACAACTCCTCGAGAGAGAAGTGGTACTCTGTGTATTCTCGCAGTTTGCGCAGCACCTCGACGTCGGAGTCCGGCTCTGAAATCATATCCAGAATATCAAACAGCACCTGATGCTGTGCATCCTGCCATATAATGTCGCTGGTTTTTCTCATGTTCAGAGGATGTTTTAAAAACTGTCTTAATTCAACGATACAGATCAATTATTGTGCAATTTATCGACCATCGCCCAGAGGATAAAATGCTGGTAAAATCCGCGCTTCTTTTTTGCTTCGTGGCCTCTGGCTAGCACGATGGCATTGTTCAGAAGTGCCCTAGCCGGGATTTATCCCGGACTGGCCACAAGGTATCACCCCTGTAACCATGAGACTCAATAGGCTAAATGGAACAACACTATAACCCGCAATCCCTAGAGCAAGGCGCCCAGAAATACTGGCTGGCAAACAACAGCTTCGCCGTGCAACCAGACGACTCCAGGGAGAAATTTTACTGCCTGGCCATGTTCCCATACCCCAGTGGCCAACTCCACATGGGCCACGTACGCAATTATACCATTGCCGATGTGATCGCTCGCTATCAACGCATGCTAGGCAAAGCGGTGCTTCAGCCAATGGGCTGGGACGCATTCGGACTGCCAGCAGAAAATGCCGCTATCAAACACAATGTCCCTCCCGCACAGTGGACGGCCGAGAACATCGAGTACATGCGCGAGCAATTTCGCCTGCTGGGTTTTGCCTACGACTGGGATCGTGAACTGGCTACCTGCCACCCCCAGTACTATCGCTGGGAGCAATGGTTTTTCATACGTCTGTTTGAAAAAGGCCTGGCCTATAAGAAAAAGGCCGAGGTGAACTGGTGTGAGACAGATCAGACTGTGCTTGCCAACGAGCAGGTGGTGGATGGCTGCTGCTGGCGCTGCGACAACCCGGTGGAGCGCCGTGAAATTGATCAGTGGTTCATTAGAATTACCGAGTACGCCGACCAGTTGCTGAGCGACCTGGACCAGTTGGACCAATGGCCGGAGCGAGTGCGCACCATGCAGCGCAACTGGATAGGTCGGTCCGAGGGTATCGATCTTGATTTCACGCTGGCCGACAGCAGTGCACTAAGCGTTTATACCACCCGGCCCGATACGCTTATGGGGGTCACCTATCTGGCGATTGCGCCGCAGCACCGTGTGGCCAAAGCAGCGGCCAGCAATAATCCCGCTCTGGCCGCTTTTGTTGAGTCTCAGACCAGCATAAAATTGGCCGAAGCTGATATGGCTACAATGGATAAGGTGGGCATGGATACTGGCGTCACTGCCACCCACCCGCTCACCGGCAAGGAAATTCCTGTTTGGGTCGCCAATTTCGTATTAATGAGTTACGGCTCGGGTGCAGTTATGTCGGTGCCCGGCCACGATCAGAGAGACTGGGAATTTGCCACCAAATATCAGCTGCCTATCGCCCAGGTCATTGCGCCTGTGGAGAACGAGGACTGCAATCTCGATCAGGCAGCATTCACTGATAAGGGCATTCTGGTTAATTCGGGCGACTACAACGGCCTGGGTTTTGAACAGGCATTCGACGCTATTTCTGATCGGCTCGAGCGGGAAGGTCGAGGGCGGCGCAGTATTAATTTTCGCCTGCGCGACTGGGGCGTTTCTCGGCAGCGATATTGGGGGGCCCCAATCCCAATCATCAACTGCGACACCTGCGGTGCGGTCCCGGTGCCAGACCAGGAGTTGCCGGTAGTACTTCCCACCGATGTCAAATTTGAAGGCGTCGGTTCACCTATCAAGAAGATGCCCGAGTTCTACCAGACCACATGCCCCAAGTGCGGCGGAGAAGCGACCAGAGAAACCGATACCTTCGACACCTTTGTAGAATCATCCTGGTATTACGCCCGCTATGCCTGTACGCGAAATAGCAATGCCATGCTGGACCAGGAGGCCAATTACTGGGCACCTGTAGACCAGTATGTCGGGGGAATAGAGCATGCCATCTTGCATTTACTCTATGCTCGTTTTTTCCACAAATTAATGCGCGACGAGGGACTGGTAGACTCCGACGAGCCCTTTAAGCGGCTGCTAACCCAGGGAATGGTGCTAAAAGATGGCGCCAAAATGTCAAAGTCCAAGGGCAATACGGTAGATCCTCAGTCGCTGATAAACACCTACGGCGCCGATACTGTGCGATTATTCAGTATGTTTGCCGCCCCCCCAGAGCAGTCTCTGGAGTGGTCAGACTCTGGAGTGGAAGGCGCCAATCGATTCCTGCGACGACTATGGAAGCTGGTAGTCAATCACGTCGCCCACGGCAGCGCACCGGCTCTATCGGTGCCCGACCTGAGTAATAATCAGAGGGCTGTTAGACGTAAAACCCACGAAACAATTGCCAAGGTAAGCGACGATTTCAGTCGTCGCCAGACCTTTAACACAGCCATAGCA
The DNA here is from genome assembly GCA_018657645.1 of Halieaceae bacterium. Lineage (GTDB taxonomy): Bacteria > Pseudomonadota > Gammaproteobacteria > Pseudomonadales > Halieaceae > JBALVT01. Next base: position 15,002 of record JABHWT010000279.1, read on the forward strand.
GCAACCATGGAACTGTGCAACGACCTTGGAAAGCTGGGTACAGACGCACAGGACCGCGCAATTATGGCGGAGGCGCTACGCGCGGTTGTATTGATGCTGAACCCTGTAGTACCACATATTTGTCACCGTATGTGGCAGCTTCTAACAGGTGAGAGTGACATACTGACGGCCAGCTGGCCGATTGTAGATGAATCGGCCCTGACCCGTGATACCCTTGAGATAGTGGTTCAGGTTAACGGCAAGGTGAGGGCCAGAATAACCGTTCCCACCGACGCCGATAAAGATGCTATCCAGTCCCTGGCACTGGAGCAGGAGAATGTTAAACGATTTCTCGAGGGCGTTACCGTTCGCAAGACAATTGTAGTGCCGGGAAAACTGGTTAATATTGTTGCCAATTAATTCACCACACAGAGGCGCCACATGTACAGGCATTCCGCACGTCTAACCACTGCTATCTTTGCGCTAACCTGCCTGGTGAGTGCCTGCGGGTTCCAACTGCGCGGCACTGGAGGCACCGGTCTGCCAGAAGAGTGGAAGAGCATGTATCTGGCAACATCAAGCCCGAACAGTGAACTAAGCCGGGAGCTGAGCAGCAATTTTTCAGCCAATGGTATTCTTTGGGTTGACAGCGACCAGGCCAATTTTACATTGAACCTCGGCCCCGAGCGATTCAATCAGCGCAATCTTTCCATTAACTCCCAGGCTCGCGCCTCGGAATTCGAGCTTTCCCTGACCGCAGAGTTCTCCGTACTGAATGCCGGCAGAATCCCGGTAATTGAAAACAGCACCGCATCGGTGGTCAAGCAAATGGAGAACGACCCCAGAAATGTCGTCGGCAAAGCCGAGGAAATCCGTATTCTGAAAGACGAAATGCGCACCGAGCTGGTTCAGCAAATAATGCGCCGCATCGGCTATTTTGCAACCAGCACTCAGTAGTATCTTCAAACGTATAAAATGCGATTACGCCCGGAGCAACTCGCCAAGCATCTTAAGCAACAGCTACTACCTCTGTATATAGTGAGTGGCGATGAGCCATTGCTACTGCAGGAGGCCTGCGACCTTATTCGTGCACAGGCCCGGGAGCAGGGCTGCACCGAGCGCGAAATCATCGATGCTAGTGTCAAAGGCTTTGACTGGCGAGACATCCTCAGCAGTGCAAACAATATGTCCCTGTTTGGCGACCGCAAGCTCATAGAATTACGCCTACCCAGTGGCAAGCCCGGCAAGGACGGTAGCAAAGCCCTCTGCGAATACGTTGAGCAATCGGGAGAGTTGGATGTATTGCTGATTGTTGCCGGAAAAATTGATAAAAAATCAACCAACAGCAAGTGGTTCAAGGCATTAGACAAGGTTGGAGGGGTTATCCAGATATGGCCGGTGGGTGCTAAAGAGCTTCCGCGATGGTTACAGCAGCGAGTGATTCAGATAGGCATGAGCATTACCGACGATGCCTTGCAATTACTGTCTGAGCGGGTGGAAGGCAATCTCCTGGCTGCGGTACAAGAAGTAGAGAAATTAAAATTGCTGGCCAATGATTCGCGTATCACCGCTCAAACAGTAGCCAATGCGGTCTCCGACAATGCCCGCTACGATATATTCGGTATGGTGGATAGCGCCATATCGGGCAATACCACTAACAGTCTTCGTATGCTCCATGGACTGCGAAACGAGGGCACCGAACCAGCGGTGGTGTTATGGGCGCTGGCACGTGAGATTCGCACCCTGTATGAGGCGCAGCTTATTTGTGACACGGGGCAAACTGTACAGCAGGCATTGAACTCACTACGCGTCTGGAATAATCGCATCCCTACAATGCAATCGGCCCTCTCTCGTCATGACCTGAGTTCGCTCACCGCACTACTGGAACAGGCTGCCACGGTTGACGGCAGCATTAAGGGATATGACGAGGGCAAACCCTGGGATAACCTGGAGAGTCTCGTTGCCGGACTTAGCCAGTAAAGCCCATCCGGCTATCTCAGGGTTTCTCAAACACCAGTATAAAGCGATCAGTGATGCCCCGCACCTTGGGATCGAAGGGGCTTAAGCTGAAATCATCGTCGGGATTACGCAGAACATCACTGCTAGCGACATATTTTAAGCCGTAGCTTTCCACATCCTTACGGGCAAAGGCCTCATCGATTCGGTGCAGATCTTGCGCTGCACTACTCCCAGTGCCAACCGCGCCCTGGTGGTCGACGATCAGGAATCGTCCACCGGGTTTGAGCGCTTTTACGATCTGCCCCATGAAGTCCGCCACATCTATTGTCGGCCAACCCTCGCTGGAGTGATACAAATCGTGATATGACATGATGATCATTGCCGCATCCAGATTACCCTCTCCCAGGTCCAGGTCGTCCACTTCTCGATCGTGACGAGTGACGCCAGGGGGCGCACCCTTAGCAAAACGCGCATCCAGGGCCTTGGCAGCAAAACCAAGATAGGCTTTGTTGTTATGCAATAACACATCGCCACCCGGTGACACAACACTGCCAAGAAGCTCACTGTAGTAACCACCACCGGCAAAAATATCTGCGACCCGGTCACCTTCCCCTATGCCGAGCAGTTCAATTACCACATCCGGCCTGCTGCGCGCATCCCGTTTCTGGTCAGCAATCGACCTGTCGGGATCTGCCAGCACCTTAGTCAGTGTTTCGGCATGTAGCGGCATTATGCTGGTTACCATCAATAGTGCTGCTGCAACTATTTTTTTCATAGCCCCTTCTCTCCTGCTAATAAATATACAATCCTCCAGTCTGGTGCTAGGGCTTGATCAATGCAAGTGCATTCACCGCAACCAGGCCTCGCTTTAACGTCTAGTGCGCAAACAACATCCATCCACAAACCTGCCGCAGTGAATAAATGTCAACACACCAATTAGTGCCCATCCGAGATTGAAGAAATGCGCTGCCCTGTGCCATAGTATGCAACCCTGACAGTAGGAGAGTTACATGAAAACATCCCTGAAAATCGACGGCGGCTTTGGATTTGCTGGCGAATTCGACAGCACCGATAAGCTGGTTAACAAAGCCAGGCAATTGGAAGAATTGGGGTTCGACGGGCTGCTGGTAGCCGAAATGGCTCACGATCCTTTTTTGCCTCTGGCCCTGGCCGCACACGAGACCAGCTCTATCGAATTGCGCACTTCCATCGCCGTGGCCCTGGCACGCAACCCAATGAACATGGCTAATATCGGCCACGACTTGAATGCCTACTCCCAGGGGCGCTTTACCCTGGGCCTAGGCTCACAGATCAAGCCCCATATCAGCAAGCGGTTTAATATGCCCTGGCACGGCCCAGCCAAACAAATGCGGGAATTCATCGAAGCTACCCGGGCCATCTGGAATTGCTGGTATGACGGCGAACGCCTTGAGTACAGCGGTGACTGCTACTCCTACCGACTAATGACACCCGAGTTCACTCCCACTAATACCGAACATGGTCGACCCAAGATACTTATGGCCGCAGTCGGCCCATTGATGACACAAACTGCTGCCGCCGTGGCCGATGGTATTATCGTCCACGCCTTCTGCAGTGAACAACACTTCAAGGAAGTGATGCTGCCTCAGTTGGAGACCGACCTGGCCGCCAACGGCCGATCAGTTGAGGATTTTGAAATCCAGTTCCCTGTGTTTGTTGCCCAAGGCGAAACAGAGGAGGAACTGGAAAAGAGCAAGATGGGTATTAAATACCGACTGGGCTTCTACGCCTCCACACCGGCCTATAAAACGGTTCTTGATACTCACGGCTGGGGTGATTTACAGCCGAGGCTCAACCGACTGACCAAAGACGGCAAGTGGGAACAACTACCCCGCGAGATTCCCGACGAGATGTTATACGCTTTTGCCGCAGTAGGTGGCCCACTGGAAGTGGCACAGCAACTTAAGGATCGCTTCGGGGGCCTGGTAGACAGGGTGGCACTGGAAGCTCATTACAAGCCCGATATCCTGGAGCAGCAGATGAACATTTTGAGGGCGTAAAAAGAGCAAAATAAGGCCCGTAGCCAGTACAGCCCAGCAGGTCGTATCCCCCTCCAGCGAGGGGCGTTCAGCTACTCAGGTGCCGCGCCACCTGAGCCTGCTCACACTACCTGCCCGTGGCATCAGTCGCAATATCTACCACCACGAGACTTGCATTCTGATTATCACTCAGATACTGTATGTATATACAGTAGTTGTCGCGAGTTTGCATTATGAACACAGTACTGGAGCAGGTCTTCCAGCGCAGCGATACCTGGCGTGGTCGCCACAGCCACTTCCAGGGCGGCACCCGCCCGGCCAACGGTGACAGCCATGACATAGAGGGGCTGGACACTGGTTACGAGACATTGAATGCAGCGTTGTATTTGCAGGGCTGGCCACTGGGCAATACCATCGAATTACTGAGCGATGGTTGTGGACTAGGCGCCATGGGCCTGTTTCTGCCCGCCATGGAGACACTGAGTATACAGGGCAGATGGCAGGCTTTTATCGCCCCACCCTATACGCCTTATGCACCACTTCTGGCTGCGCGGGGCATCGACACCCGGCAGATACTGCTCATCCACCCCCGGAACCGGGAGGATTTACTGTGGAGCACCGAGCAAGCGCTGCGCAGCACCACCTGCAGCGCCGTGTTTAGTTGGCTGGGGAACACGGCATACCGCTACAGTGAATTACGAAAATTACAATTGGCCGCTGACGGAGGCGATGCCCTGGCAGTGCTGTTTCGCTCCAGCCAGGCAAGCAAGAATCATGCACCGGCCAGCCTGCGCCTGCAGATGCAGGAATACCGCAAAATCCATATTCTCAAGCAACGCGGCGGCAACCAGCACATCGATGTATGCTTGCCCCCTGCACAAGACATACCAAACCAGCCGCAACTATGGGAACTGCCCGCCTACCCGGGCAGCAGTCAACAGCACAGCACAACTGGCATGGCACCTGCCTAATTAGTACCCTCTTCAGGTGTGGCAGCGGCTGCAATCATTGCATTCACTTTTTGCTCCAGGATAGACAGGGGTACCGGGCCATCTTTCAGCACAACATCGTGGAACTGACGAATATCAAACTGTTCATCCAGCGCTTCGCGGGCCTTTGCTCGAAGCTCAATAATTTTCAACTTGCCAATTAAATAGGCTGTCGCCTGTCCGGGCATGGCAATATAGCGCTCAATGGCTTTGGTGGAATCACCTACCGAGTTGGGCGTATTGGCAAGCAGATAATCAATCGCCTGTTCCCGTGTCCAGCGCTTGCTGTGAATCCCGGTATCGACCACCAGGCGACAGGCGCGCCATAGTTCCATGGCGAGGCGGCCGAAATCTGAATAGGGGTCTTGATAAAACCCCATCTCCTTAGGCAGTTGCTCGGAGTATAAACCCCAGCCCTCGGAGTAGGCTGTGAAACTGGCAAATCTCTGAAATTCCGGAATACTCTTTAGTTCTGCGGAGATAGCACGCTGCATATGATGTCCGGGTAGACCCTCGTGGTAGGCCAGGGCCGCCATCTGGTAGTTCGGCATATCCGCCATGTTATACAGGTTTGCATAGTAAATACCTGGGCGTGAGCCATCCGGGGGCGGCCCCTGATAAAATGCCTTACCGGCGGATCGCTCGCGAAAGGCCTCAACCCGTTTCACGGTAAGCTCAGACTTAGGTAGCAGGCCAAACATTTCGGGCAGGCGAGTGCGCATTTCATCGATCAAGCGCCTGGCCTCGGCCAGGTATGCATCGCGCCCTGCATCAGTGCTGGGATAATAAAACTGTGCATCCTCGCGCATGAACACAAAAAACTCGTTCAAGCTGCCCTCATAACCCACTGCTCCCATGATGGCGTTCATCTGGCCATGAATACGCGCGACTTCGGCAAGGCCGATAGTGTGGATTTCATCGGCGGAGAGATCGGTAGTGGTAAACCATCGCAAGCGCTCGGCATAGAAGGCCTCACCATCGTCAAACTTCCAGACGCCATCGGCATCCGGGGCAATCGCCGCCTGCTGCTCCAGGGCCTCAATCAGACGCAAGTAGGCCGGCTTAACTACCTCGATCATAGCCCGTCGGGCATCGGACAGGAGTGATTTACGCTGCTCCTGATCGATTTCAAGTGCACCCACCTTGGATTGAAAGTCGCCCCACAGTGCGGAGTCTGCACCCTCTGCATCATAAGGGGCACCGCTGATGATATTTCTACAGGCTTTAATCATTTGCGGATACTGCCAGTCTGCCAGCAGAAAATTCTTGTCCTTGCGAATATGCAACTGCTTAATCACCTGATCAAACAACGACCCAACATTGTTCAGTCGACCGATGTAAGCCGTGGCGTCTGCGACATCTGATATCTGGTGAATATTGATCAGGCTACTGGCCACCGCAGTGTGGGGGCCCCTGAGCTGGTGAATAACGAATTTGTGATGACGAAATTCATCACTGGCAATCTGGCGTTGCAAATCCAGATTGTATAAATCCCAGGACAGGCGCCCAGCTTCGTCGAGTACTTCACGATTAAATCGGGTCATTTGCTGCAATCGCAAAAGATTGATTTTGCGCGTTTCCCGCTGATGGGACTCCGCCACCGAGTTCCATTGATCATTATTTGTCTTGATGCCACGGTAGCTGGCTGTATAGGGTGCGCGGGCCATATCCGCGGCATAGTTTCCGTCCAGAAAATCGCGAAATTCCGCTGCGGTGATTGCTGCGCCTATCGACGCTTGAGGAGCGCCAGAAGCAAAATCTGACCCCGAATCGGCCTTACTCTGCGGGCCCTCCCCGGAACAGCCAAGCAATGCCAGCATACTAATTCCAAGGGCTGGTATGAGCCTGAATAATTTTGTCAAAATCCTGCCCTCTTCATTTGTCGAATACGCTTTGTCGCACCATCGCGGCGCGAGACAACATTGCCAATAGTGGCCCTAGATTGCCACCGTAGTTGCGGTGTTACCAGTTTTCCAGAGACCCACCTTCGAAGCGGTGCCTTGCTGCTAACTGTTTGTGGACTTACGCCCTTATTTATCGACTGGCTGGAGTACTAAGGCCGCATGAACTGACCACCATCGACATTCAGAATATGACCAGTAATCCAGCTGGCTTCATCCGACAGAAGAAACAGTGCCGCATGAGCCATATCCTCGGGTTGACCCAGGCGCCCAATCGGCATGCTTTTAATCATTTCCCTGGCATAATCACCCGCATTTCTTTCCAGTGCAGGCGTATCAGTCGGTCCCGGAGCAATAGCATTAATGCGAATTTTGCGCCAACCTAACTCGTTAGCCAGAGATTGAGTGAGGCCATTAACCGCCAGTTTTGCCACACCGTAGAAACCGGTACTCATCCAGGCCGCCGTCGACGACTGATTGATAATGGACCCGCCGCCACCTGCCGTCATATGCTCCACCACAGCTCGCGTCATGATCAGACAGCCATGAACGTTGACATGCATGAACCTCTCCAGATAATCCAAATCCACGTCCAGATAACCTTCAATTTTCATATCGCCGAAAATCGCCGCATTGTTTATCAGGTAGTCGATGCCGCCATAGGCTTCCATCGTGGCATCGGCACAGGCCCTGGCAGACACCTCATTGCCAACATCGGTTTTTACAAACAGTGCCACGCCGCCATCCTCGTTGATCTTGGCGGCGACACGGCTACCACCGGCCTCGTTGAGTTCAGCGATGACAACGTTCATTCCACGCCCGGCACATGCCTTTGCATAACCTTCTCCAATACCACCCCCAGCGCCTGTAATAATGATTGTCTTGCCCGAAAAATCCATCGTCAAATCCTCGTCGTCCTGTTGTTAGAATCCTGAATATCACCAGGGCACCTCTGAACAATGGCAATCGTGCTCAGCGGAGCCCTAGTAATCATCACCCCACACCAATTGCAATAGTTCGGGTTTCCAGGTATTCCTCAATGCCTTCTCGGCCCATTTCCCTGCCAATGCCACTTTGCTTGTAGCCGCCAAACGGGGCATCTGCAGAGTAGAAATTGCCACCATTTACATTGATAGTGCCAGTTCTGATCCTGCGCGCAACACCCAGTGCTCGCGCTTCGCTGGACGACCAGACACCACCGGACAGACCGTAGATAGAATCGTTGGCTATACGTATTGCATCGGCCTCATCGTCATAGGCGATCACTGCCAGCACTGGTCCAAATATTTCTTCGCGGGCAATCGTCATGGCATTGTCTACATCGACAAATACGGTGGGTTCTACGTAGTAGCCTGTGGACAAGTGCGCGGGGATCCCGCCTCCCAGTAAAAGGCGCGCACCCTCCTCCACACCTTGTGCAATATAGGCCAGCACCCGATCCCGTTGGCGCCTATTAATCAACGGCCCCATGATCTGGCTATCGGAGGATGGATCTCCGTATTCGATATAGCCAAAGTAGGTTTTCAACAAATCCTCCACCTCTGACTGCCTGGCCCGGGGGATTAGCAGTCGCGTGTTTATCGCACAACCCTGGCCAGCGTGGAAACAAACGGCCAGACAGCTCAATAAACTCTGCTCCAGATCGGCATCGTCCAGAATAATATTTGCCGATTTTCCACCCAACTCGAGGAATACTTTTTTCACGGTTTGTGCTGCACAAGCCATGATCTGCTTACCCACTCCGGTCGAACCGGTAAAGGAGATCATATCGACACGCGGGTCCGTCACCAATTGATCGCCCACTTCCACTGGATCACTTGCAGTAATCACATTAAACACACCGTCTGGAATGTCTGTGTAATCCCTGACGATTCGCCCCAACAGAGTCGCTGACCATGGGGTGTCCGGTGCAGCCTTCAGTATTACCGTGCAGCCGGCAGCAAGAGCCGGAACACATTTAGCCAGGTTGATTTGCAGTGGCACATTCCAAGGGGTAATACAGCCCACCACGCCGATAGCCTCCCTCTCCACCAATCGCCGGGTCTTTTGCCCCATGGGCACTGCAATCCCAATATCGCGACTCCACTCAAGGGCAGACAGCGTCTGCAATACATGCTCGATGAACGAGATTGGCATATCGCATTGCGGACCCATCATGCCGCAAATTCCCATTGGTGCACCGGTCTCCGCCGCTATTTGTTCACGCAGGTCATTCTGCTCCTTAACCAGTCCATCCCTGAGCTGCTCTAAACAGCGCAAGCGAAGAGCATGATTGGTGAACCAGTCAGTGGTATCAAAAGCACGACGAGCGGCACTAATTGCCCGCTCCATGTCGATGAGACCCGCATCGGCCACCTCACCCATAATCTGTTCGGTTGCCGGATTACTATTGGGATAGGTTTTACCCGAAGCGGCCTCGACCAGGTCACCGTCGATAAAGAGCTTTGTCTCAGGGTTCATTTCTCGGCTTCCTATGCCTTATTAAGAAACAGTGCAAGCACAGACTTGCGCAGGTTTTCAGTTGATGGCAAATCCACGCCCAGTTCCCCGGCGCTGGTCAGTGCGCAATCCAGATCCTTTTCACCCAGTCGCCCAAAGGGGCCGAAAATTTCATCCATCTGCGCCTCGGTACATGTCCTGGCCAGGGCGTTTCGGTTGCCGATAAACTGGTGCATAGACTCGTTAACCACGCCGTTTGATTTACCCACCTCGCGCAGCGTATCTGCCGACAAGCCCACCGCCTCAGCCAACCTTGTGGCTTCTGACATAGCCATAAACTCCGCATAGGTAATCAGGTTATTACACAGTTTTAACACAATGCCGGTACCCAACTCTCCGGCGTGAATGATTGTGGCGGCAGAGGTTTCAAACACTGGCGAAACCCTGGCGAGGGTTTCAATATCCCCGCCCACCATATAGCACAGGGTACCGGCCTCCGCGCCCTGGGCACCACCGGTAACCGGCGCGTCGATTAGTTGCAACCCCGCCGCGTCGGCGTCGGCGGCCCATTTTATAAGTGCGGCATGCGTGACGGTACTGTGGATGGCAATCACCGCGCCGGGCGCAGCGTTGGGCAGTATCCCCTGCGCACCATAGAGCACGCTCTCCACCTGGGCATCATCCCGAACACAAACACCAATATGGCTGCATGCCCGTGCCACTTGTGCTGGGGAAGTGCAACCGAGTGCGCCCAGGGCGACCAGTTCGTCCACAGACGATGGGACAATATCGTAAACATAGGTCTGGAATGCATCACATAACAGGCGTTTGGCTGCGGGTTTGCCTATATTTCCCAGCCCGATGTAGCCCACCTTGAGCCTGTTACTCATATTTTTATCTCCGGTACTCAAAACAGTGCCAACCAGTCTACGCGCTGGCCTGCTATTATGTCACCAGGACCCAGTACAGGCAAAATCCGGAAGGGATGGCGCCGGGTTGTAAAGGCACTACGGCAACAGGATGCCCGTTCGCGCACTCGAATATTAATAGGGAGCTATTACATGAACGATAAGGAACGAAGAGAACTCGGCGAAAAAGTCATAGAGGATGTCTATGCAGGGGATGTTGTCGTTCCACCGGAGGGCTTCGCCTTCACCGACATCATGCTCAAGCAGCTGTTCGCCGAATTATGGACCCGCGAGACCCTGTCCATGCGCGACAAGCGCATTCTGCTGCTCGGTATTATCGCCGAGAAAGGCGAACCCATGACTTTCAAGCTTCAAATTAAGGCCGCACTGAAGCGCGGGGAAATGAACGTCGCTGAAGCGCGCGAACTCCTACTTTTTATAGCTCAATACGCCGGTTATCCCAGAGCTGCCTCCATGCTTGCCCCAATGGAGGAGGCGATCGTGGAGTTCGAAAAAGAGTAGTTAAGACATCCCTGATTAATTCTGGCACGGGTAGACAGGGCACTCAATTTACCTGATACTGTATATATGTACAGTATTGCTCAATCTATCATGGGGATATTGCCCCCCCTCGACATTGCCCGCATGTCCGGGGGGCTTTCGTGAGCACGTGGCTGTGCTTACGCTTCGACCTGCTACCCCTGCAGTGCCTGAACCGCTCGGAAGATAAGCCCGTGGTGGTATTGGCAGGAGCACGCGTGGTGCGCTCTAACGATTGCGCCACCGCTCTGGGTATCAAAGAGGGCATGAGTTCAGCTACAGTACGCGCCCTGACAGATTCTGGCTCCACTGTACTATTGGAGCGAAACACCGATACCGAGCGCCGCTGCTTGCAACAGCTATGCTGCTGGGCCTACACCATTACCCCCACTCTTTACACCTACCGGGAGGATTGCCTGCTGCTTGAAATCGGTGGTTGCCTGAACCTGTTCAAGGGACTAGAAGCACTGCTGGAAAAGGTCGCCAGCGGCATCCGTAGTCGCAGTTACCGGGTACAGTACGGGCTGGCAGCTACGCCCAAGGCCGCCTGGTTGCTATCCTTCGCCGAGGGCAATACAGCAGTAGATTTTCAGCGAGATCTCTCGCGTCGCCTCGCCCCCCTACCCCTCACTCTGCTGGATGAATTCTCTCGTACTGTCGACTCACTACACCGTGCCGGGCTCTATACGCTGGGGGACATTCTGTCACTGCCCACCTCCGCCCTGGGCCGTCGCTGCGGCAAAGACTTTACCCTCTTTCTGCAGCAGGTACTGGGCGTACGCGAAGATCTGCAGATTGATTATCAACCTCCGGAGGCATACAGCGACGACTACTGGTTTGGCTACGAGGTGAAAGCCAACGACGAGCTACTGCCGACAATGCAATTATTATTGCAGGCACTGTGCCAGTTTCTGCGCAATACCCAGCTACAAACACAGGAGATCGCCTGGCGACTCATCGGTATAGATGGCAAGCTATGTGAGATTGTCGTGCGCAGCACCAGCAGCCACAGCACCTGGGAAAGCTGGTATCAGCTCACACGTATTCATCTTGACCAAATACGACTAACAGCCGGCGTGGAAGGTCTGACTCTGTCGTGTCACAGCTTGCGAGCGGGACAACTGGAAAGCATCGATTTATTCAGGCCCCATAGCGAGCGCGAACCCCTGGGTAGTCTACTGGACAGGTTGCGCAGCCGCCTGGGCTTGCAGGCTATAGAAAAAGTGGGGTGTCGAGACGAGCACCTGCCGGAGTTAGCGCTACACCTTGACAGTGATAATCCCGACCACGATCACAGCAAAGGCCTCGAGTGTGCACAGCGCCCCTTCTGGTTGATGCCCCAGCCCCAGACACTGAAACAACACGGTCGCCACCTGTACTGGAATGGTGTTCTATCGCTGGTATACGGCCCGGAGCGTATTGAAGATAACTGGTGGCTGGAGCCCGTTAGTCGCGATTATTACATTGCCAAATGCCGCAGTGGGCAACATTACTGGGTTTTCCGCGACCGATTGGCAAAGCACTGGTTTATTCACGGTGTGTTTGCCTGACAAACTACTTTCTCACTCTGCACTTTTTACAACAATGGTTCCCGCTAACTTATCGTGCCACCCCTGTTTACGCTTATCAATGCCCACCCAAATGATGCCAAGGAAAAAAGGTAGCATGGATACGTAATAGCCAAGGTAGCGGCCAATCAGTTGCCCCGTGGAAGGTTTATCGCCAGTTGTAGCATCGACTATCTTCAGTTTCAACACCATCTTCCCAGGTGTTGCAGATTTGTATATCCAGAACAGAATGACCGCTATGGCCGGGAAAAAATAATTAAGCACAATGTCCCATAAACCATGGGCTCTGGCTTCTCCAACCCAATATTCCTGGCCATATATCAAACTCATCACCGGGGAAACAATGACCAACAGCAGTACCGTATCGATTAGTGCCGCCCCGACTCGAACCCAAAAACCTGCATAGTCCACATTATTCATCTTACGTCCCTACACTAGTGTACCTCGTCACGGGCGACGCAGCGCATGGCAAACAAAAAGGGCGGCGGTCAATAATACCACCGCACCGCCTTGATGGGCGGCAGCCAGGGCTACGGGAACGTGCAATAAAAGATTTAAAACGCCAAGCACCGCTTGAATCAGCAACATAGCAAACAGTGCAATCGCTCCCGTTCTGGCCCTGCCTGGCCCCGAGTTTGTATACACTCCGAAAGAGAACCAGCTAATCACGACCAGCAGTAGATAGGCAAACATTCTGTGATTAAACTGAATGGTGGTGACGTCCTCAAAGGCACTTATCCATGCAGGGGACCCCGTATATAAACCCTGGGGAATGAAACTGTTACCCATGAGCGGCCAGGTGCTGTAAGCAAAACCCGCCCGGGTACCAGCTACCAGCCCGCCGGACAATATCATCAGGAAAACCAGACCCACCAGCAGTGTTGACCAGGATTTATAGCGCCCCAATGGTTCAGCGCAAACACCCCCCGATGGCAGCCACAAATCAATGGCCAGCCAGAACATATACGCATAAATCAGCACTGCAAGACCCAGGTGGGCCGTCAATCGGTACTGGCTGACATGAGGGTCATTAACCAGACCACTCATAACCATATACCAGCCCAACAATCCCTGTAGAGCGCCCAGTATGAACAGGGCTATCAGCTTGGGCATCAAGCCGGTCCTGATCCTGCCCTTTATGGCGAAGTAGAGAAAGGGGAAAAAGAATAACACGCCGATCAGTCGGCCCAGCAGCCGATGCAGGTACTCGTACATAAAAATAGCCTTGAAGCCCTGCAGTGTCATTCCAAGGTTAATCTTCTGGTATTCCGGAAACTGCTTGTACTTATCGAAGGTCTCCATCCAGGCCTGCTCCGACAATGGGGGTATAATACCCATTAGCGGCTTCCATTCGACCATCGACAAACCCGAGTGGGTTAATCGAGTGATACCACCGAGCAATATCATGCCAATAATGACAGCTGCGCAGACCATCAGCCATATTGCTATCTGCCTGTCGTAGGCCATCTGCTCACTGGACGCCATTATAATTTTCTCGCGGGTATCTGGAAAAGCGGCATGATACCTGAAAACTCACCCGCAGAGGACACCGGCGAGAACTAAAACCCTTCGATGCGCGACTCGTATATTGCCATAAATCCGAAGTAGTGCTTCTATCGTAGCTGCCTCAGGGACAATTACAGCCCCTTCGTAGAACGAAGAGCAACAAAGTAGCAAAACGGAAGTGCGGCAAATTTTTAGTTCTCCACTACGGTGGCCAGACCATTGCCAGGTGGCGTAGAATGCGCTCCCACCCATCGACAGCACTAGTATCCCTTCAAGATGATATTGTTACGCCTCGACTCAGTTGCTCTCCACTACGGCACCCAGGTGCTCCTCGACGATGTCGATTTCACTATCAGTAAAGGAGACAAAGTGGGCCTGCTGGGCCGCAACGGCGTTGGTAAAACAACGCTATTGAAGGTTCTGGCAGGCGATATTCTACCTGAGTCCGGAGAACACTGGATACGTCCAGGCATTCGGATGACCTGGTTGCAACAAACCCTGCCGCCCGGGGATGAACAAACCGTTTATCAAGTTGTCTCCAGCGGTCTGGCCGAAGCAGGTCACCTGCTCAACGAATACCACCAGCTATTGCAGGCAGATGATTTTAGCGACATGGAAGCGCTATCTCGCACCCAGGCAAAGCTGGAGGCTGTCGACGGATGGCAGTTACAACAGCGCGTTGACACTGTTATCAGCCAATTACAACTGCCAGGCGACGCCCTTATGAAAGAGCTATCGGGTGGCTGGCGCCGTCGCGTTGCCCTGGCTCAAGCCCTGGTTGGCCAGCCCGACATTCTGCTGCTCGATGAGCCCACCAATCATCTGGATATTCCTGCAATCCATTGGCTGGAGGAGCAGCTTCGCAATTTCAACGGCGCGATTGTTCTTATTACCCACGACCGACGCTTCCTGCAAAATGTGGCCAATACTATTGCCGAACTGGACCGGGGCCACCTCACGCAGTGGCGAGGAAACTACCAGGGTTTTCTTCGCTTTCGCGAGCAGCAGCAACTGGCCGAGGAGCGCGCCAACGATCTGTTTGATAAGAGGCTCGCCCAGGAGGAAGTCTGGATTCGTCAGGGCATTAAGGCTCGTCGCACTCGCAACGAAGGGCGGGTTCGAGCCTTGAAGGCTATGCGGTCGGAGCGGAATGCGCGCAGGGAACGTATTGGCAACGCCACATTTGCCGCAGAGCAGGGAAGCAAGTCTGGCAAGATCGTCGCCGAGCTCAAAGATGTCGGTCACCAGTTTGGAGACACCCGAATTGTTAGTCACTTCTCCACGATTATCCAGCGCGGTGACCGAATTGGCATTGTCGGTGCAAACGGTGCCGGCAAAACCACATTGGTAAAGATTTTATTGGGCGAACTGAAGCCGGATTCTGGCACTGTAAAATTAGGCAGCAAGCTGGAACTGGCGTACTCCGACCAGCTTCGCACCCACCTTGACCCGGATAAAAATCTGATTGATAACATTTGCGGAGGACGGGAGTTTGTCGAAATCAACGGCAAGGCCCGCCATGCAATCTCTTATCTCGGTGACTTTCTGTTTACTCCCGAGCGAGTACGGTCACCGGTAAGAGCCCTGTCTGGCGGTGAGCAAAACAGAGCAATTCTCGCAAAGCTATTCAGTAAGCCCGCCAATTTGTTGGTGCTGGACGAACCTACTAATGATCTGGATATAGAAACCCTCGAGCTGCTGGAAGAAATTTTACTGTCTTTCCAAGGCACCGTTTTACTGGTTAGCCACGACCGGGATTTTATGGACAACGTGGTCACCAACCTTATCGTGGTAGAGGGCAATGGTGTGGTCAGCGAACATGCCGGCGGTTACAGTGACTGGGAGGCGCGTGGTGGTCAATTAATGGATATCCAGACCCAGGTACCTGCCGCGGTAGAACGGGACAAGACCGCCACGAACCCCCCCCAAAAAACCGGCACCACCGAGGGCAAGCGCAAACTCTCCTTTAAAGAACAGCGCGAACTTGAGAGCCTGCCAGGGCAGATAGAAGCACTGGAACAGCGCCAACAGGTACTGGAAGAATGCATGTCACAGCCGGGTTTCTATCAGTCCGATCACAATGAGGTACAACGGGTAACAAGCGAGCTCGGCCTTATTCAGGAACAAATGGAAACCGCGTTTGAACGCTGGACAGCGCTCGAAGAGGAATCAAATCAATAGTGAGTGCAGTCTCCGATGACAGCTTAGGGTGGGCACCAATTAGTGCCTATCCAGATGACCGGCCCCTCGGAAATGGCTAGGCTCAATGCGAAGGCTGTGAAGGTTAGCTGTTTTGGACACCTTTGAGCCCGCTAAGCGGAGGCCTGTTTTCAGGGGTTGGAGGCACATGGATGTGCCGGATGGCCGGCCCCCGAAAAGCCTTGCCGCGCAGGGACGCGCGTCAAGGCGGGCCCGTGAAAACTGGCTGTAGCGAGGGAAGCCGAAGGCCGGGCGATGGTTTCCAAAACAGCTAACCTTTGCAGCCGTCTCCAATGTTTAGTGAAAAACGAAGCATTTCCACGGGCCGGACATCCGAGGGGCCGGCCATCCGAGGGGCCGGCCATCCGAGGGGCCGGCCATCCGGATGGACACTAATTAGAGAACCCTGCCGACGGACTCCACCAGGTAATCAATATTTGAGGCGTTCACACCGGCCACATTTATTCGCGATGAATCCAGCATGTATACACCGAATTCTGTTCGCAACCGCAGGGCCTGCTCAGGGGAGAGGCCAAGAAACGAAAACATGCCCTTCTCGCGCTCTATAAAGCTGAAATCGCCCTTGCCTGTCTTATTAAGTCTGGTCGCCAGGTCGGTGCGCAAACCGTTGATACGTTGGCACATGGTCATCAACTCGCTTCGCCAGGACGCATTCAGCTTTTCATCTGCCAGCACCCGTCCGGCAAGCAAACCGCCATGTGCGGGTGGCATGGAGTAAACTCGCCTTGCCGCAACCAGAGCCTGACTGACCAGGGCATCGGCATTGGTCTTATCCTGGCACAGGAAGATAATGGCGCCAGTGCGCTCGCGATACAGTCCCAGGTTTTTAGAACAGGAGGCCGCAACAAGGACTTCCGGCAGCCGGGCAACCAGCGTGCGCAGCCCCGCTGCATCCTGCTCCAGACCATCACCCAGGCCCTGGTAGGCAATATCGACAAAGGGGATAAACCCCTGTTGCTCCGCCATGTTCGCTATTACCTCCCATTGCGACAGGGACAAATCGGCGCCACAGGGGTTGTGGCAACAGCCATGCATGAGAACAATCTCGCCTCTACCCGCTGCTTTTAAGTCCTCTACCATCGCATCAAAATTCACCCCGTGGGTCGCGGGATCGTAGTAGCGGTAGGTTTCAAAGCTCAGGCCAACACTGCCTAGCAACGGGATGTGCACGGGCCAGGTGGGATCACTAACCCACACCCTGGTGCCCGCTGCGGCTGCCTGGATAATTTCCGCACCTATCCGAAGCGCACCACAACCGCCTGGTGTTTGTACACTGGCGACTCGCCCATCGGCCAGTGCCTGACTATTGGTGCCCAATACCAGTTGCTGCATCCCGCTGTTAAACAATGCATCGCCCACCGGTGGAATGTAGGCCTTGGTGATTTCCTCGGCGGCCAGTGCTTTCTGGGCCTGCTGCACTGCCTCAAATACAGGGCAAATTCCCTGCTCGTCCATGTAAATACCCACGGTCAAATCTACCTTGTCCGGATTGGGGTCCGCGCGGCAAGCAGCCGCGAGCCCGAGAATGGGGTCATCCGGCAGGCGTTTCAGTTTTTCTAGCATGGTGGATTGCTCTCCTGTTCCTAAGGACTACATTTCTATCAGCAGTTCGGTGAGAAACTGCCAGAATGGTGGTACGGTTTCTATATGCAGGCGCTCTGCGGGCGAGTGTGCGCCGCGTATAGTAGGCCCAAACGACAGTATATCGATGGTCGGTTTTTTACTTTTGAGAATACCGCACTCCAGACCCGCATGGATTGCTTTAATCGCGGGCGCTGTGCCAAAAAGCCGCTCGTGTAAGGCACTACCCCGGGCCAACAGTGCACTGTCAAAATCGGGATCCCAACCCGGATAGCCCCCACCCGGCGTTATTGCCAAACCAAAACGACGGGCGATCGCCTCGACCGACTGCTGCAGGGGCTGGCTCTGCGTCGGGTTAAAAAATCGAAAGCTGGATTCCAACCATAAATTGCCCTCTTCGATACGCAGTCCTGCCAGATTGATGCTAAGGTCCACCAGATCTGCCGGTCGTTGCAGATTATATGACTGGGCGCCATGGGGAAACAGCGCAATCAGGTCCGCAATTTCCGCGGTATCTTCCACACTTAAAGCCCGCTCGGCCATATCCCGATGCAGGGATAATTCCAACCCGCAATCCACCGGTGGCAAATATTCCAGCCACGCCGCCCTAAGATCACGCAATATGTCCGCCAACAGGAATTCCTGGCCCGCAGCACAGGCGAAAACCAGATTACCCTCTCGAGGAATAACATTGTGCGCAACACCCGCCTCCAGGCTAATTAGCTGCGCACCATCAAAAGCATGCAGGCACTGTCCCAGCATCTTGATGGCATTGCCCAGTTGCTCGTGTATCTGAACCCCGGAATGACCACCCGCCAAACCTATTAACGATACTCGCCAGATTTCCCGTGAGCCATCGAAGACATTGGTAGTATAGGATTTTTCAAACTCCCACCCGCCACCGCCAGCGCAGCCGATATATAGCTCGTTCCAATCTTCGGTATCCAGATTCAACATGCGCGAACCACTCATCATTGTCGCATCCAGGTTCAAAGCGCCTCCCAATCCCGTTTCCTCGTCGACGGTAAACAGCAATTCCAGCGGCGGGTGTGCAATACTGCTATCTGTCATCAACGCCAGGGCCGCGGCACAACCGAGTCCATTATCCGCTCCCAAGGTAGTACGATCGGCCCCTAGCCAACCATCCGTAATCTGCAGGGTGAGTGGGTCTGTATGAAAATCGTGTTCTTTGTCTGAAGTCTTTACCGCCACCATATCAAGGTGATTCTGAACAATAACAGGTTCGCGCTCCTTCATTTCTTCCGTAGCAGCGACAAAAACCACCAGGTTGCCCGCATCATCTATCCGCCATGACTGACCACCCGATTTAGCCTGATCAATTATATACTGGCGCATTGCCGCCTCCTCCCCTGAGGGGCGGGGAATTTGACTAATCTGGTAGAAGTGCTCCCAAAGGTGGCGGGGCTCCTCGGGATAGTTGTCAGGTCTCATCAGTCGATTCCATTGGCGGAAACGCGATTATACCCGAGCTGAGCCAGTCCCAACACCGGCGCAGTTCTCATTTTTTGGAAATCCGGATGGAGCCGACTGCACCCTGACTTACAAATGGTGACTGTGTCAGACACCGCAGTGACAACGAAGACAGCCTCCAGGTTGCACAGGGCTGTGCTACTCTAAAGCCTTCCCAAACTCATCCGTCCGCTGGCAAGGAACCCGGCCAATATGAACAAGCACTTTATCGATGCCCGGCAACTGCTCGAAGATTCATTTAACCTGGGCTGGCAGGTCTACCAAAGCGGTTTCAAGCCCACCTGCATTGTTGGCGTCTGGCGCGGCGGCACGCCGGTGGGCATCGCGGTACAGGAACTACTGCGCGTCATGGGTGTGAAATCAGACCATGTCGCCATTCGCACCGCCTCTTATTCAGGCATCGGCAAGCGCAGCCGGCATATCGAGGTGCATGGTTTGACATATATTACAGACCGAGTGAAGGGAGATGATACTCTGCTGATCGTGGACGATGTGTACGACACGGGCTTGTCTATTAACCAGGTTATTGCAGAATTAAACAACGCTTACCAGAATAATTCACCTGAAATCCGCATCGCTACTCCCTATTATAAACCCGGCAATAACAAGACCTCCCGCGAGCCTGATTATTACCTGCACCAAACCGAGGACTGGCTAGTATTCCCACATGAACTGGAAGGCCTGACCCCAGAGGAGATTCGTAACAACAAACCAGAGCTTGCGGCTTTCATCGACCAACTGGAATCTCAATTGCAGAGCAATTGAATTGAAGCCTCTCCACAATACTGGCCTGGCAGTGTGCTGAATATGTCTCTGGCGAGTGCGGTACCAGGCGTTTTAATGAGTACTAGTCAGTGCCGCGAGTGTAGGCTCTTATTATTGCCTCATGTTGCGGGAACAGCTCAAGCAGGAATCGGCGATCTCCCAATGTCATATCCCGGTAGTCAAACGCTGGAGACACAGCCTCACTCACCAACCCATAATCACCGCCACACAGGTGAGACGCCTTCCATACACCACCGGGTACAGTTAACTGTA
>JABHWT010000325.1 GCA_018657645.1 Halieaceae bacterium
AGCCCACACCGGAGCCAACGCCGACACCGACGCCCACACCGGAGCCGACACCGACACCGACTCCGACGCCAACTCCGACGCCAACTCCCACGCCGACGCCCACACCGATACCCACGTCTGTCTTAACCCTGGAGGTTAGAGACACCTGTAACGACGATCATACTAATTACTATCGGTTCTTTGATACCACCAATAACCTGGTCTGGCCGTCACCAGCACAAGTCTATTTCACCCCGGGATATTACACGCCTGCACGCCACGGCCTCAGTTGTATTACCGGGGCCACCATCTGTTATGGCGCGACCAGTGAGGACTATAACTACTCCTGGGGCATTGGCATTGATGGCGTCGGCGGGTGTCTTGATTGTTGCCTTACCTGCACTAATGCCACCTATTACGAAGATATGGGGTGCTAGTGCAGGAGGCGAAGCTGCTGGTCCTCGTTACGCGCAGTGACGAGGACGCGAGCGTTTAATTATCGGGTATCCACTTCCATGGCCGCGGCATCAGCACCGGCGGATAGCTCCCCGTATAATATTCCGGCCTCGGACAACACGTACTGGCGAATTGCTTCGGCATCGTCTGGCGACAAATAATCGCTGAAGCTCACCATGCCCAGCGTTGCGCGCGAGCCGCCTATGACGATGTCCTGCCATTGATCGTGAGTGGCATCACTTGCCCAGCGCAGGTCCGGTGTGAGATTACCCGTACGAAGACCGTCACCGTGACAGTACCGGCAATGCCGCTGGTAGTGCTTCTGGCCCTGTGCAATGACGGTTGCATCTCTGGTGACTGGCTGCGGTTTTGGCATGACAGCCTTGTTTTCTGGCAGGGGTGGTAGCGTCGTCGTGCCGCCGAGCTTGTAGACCAGTACCCGCGACTTGTTTGGCATCTTCCATCCGCTGGTTAGTGCACCGCCCTCAGCGGCGCCACCACCGCCAAAGCCCACTGCTACCGCAATGTATTGCTCGCCCTCAATGGAATAGGTTATTGGAGGTGCCATCACCGAAGTCTGGGCAGCTTTGGACCACAGCTTTTCGCCTGACTCTGCGTCGAAGGCTGCGAAGTTCCCGTGCATGTCGCCCTGAAAAACCAGCATGCCACTGGTACTGAGTGTGCCGCTGAAACTGATTCTTGTGTGATCATAGCTCCAGCGCGCCTCCTGCTTAACAGGGTCCCAGGCCACCAGTTGGCCGGTAAAGGTCTGATCCATGATCTGGTCCAGCTGATCCTGAGGCAGGGAAGGTGGAGCCATTGCCCGGGTGTTAAAGCCGAGGTTCCAGAAACCCTGATTGGGAAGGGTGTCGATATCATCAACCGGCGTATGAAAGGTGGATGGAAACGACATCACTGGGATATAAACCAGTCCGGTCTGTGGGTTGAAGGACATAGGCGGCCAGTTGTGACCGCCGCCATTACCGGGGAGCGTGGGATTGCCCTCGTCGAAATTTCTTGCTCCGGCAGTTTCCACAGGCCGTCCGGTCTCCATGTCGATAGAACTGGCCCAGCTGACGGGGGTGTAGTTATTCGCAGAGAGCAACTCGCCCGTTTCGCGGTCCAGAACATAGAAGAAACCGTTTTTGGGTGCCTGCATCAGCACCTTGCGGGGTTCGCCATTGATATTTAACGTTGACAGCATAATGTGCTGGGTGGCGGTGTGGTCCCAGGTTTCTCCGGGCCCCGTCTGATAGTGCCAGACGTACTCGCCGGTATCCGGGCGCAATGCAACAATTGATGCCAGGAACAGGTTGTCGCCACCGCCTGGACTGCGCAGGGCCTGATTCCATGGGGAGCCATTGCCCACGCCGATATACAGCAGGTCAAGCTCCGGGTCGTAGACCATGGAATCCCAAACCGTTCCACCGCCGCCCCATTTCCACCACTCGCCGTTCCAGGTCTTGGCTATTTTTTCCATCAGCGGATTTTCGAAACCGTCGTCCGGGTTCCCCGGCACGGTATAGAAACGCCAGACCATTTCGCCGCTGTCGGCGCTATAGGCTGAGACGTATCCCCGCACGCCCAATTCTGCACCGCCGTTACCAATAATCACCTTATCACCGGCAATTCGGGGTGCGCCGCTGATGGTATAGGACTGGTCCCGGTCGGTTGTCTGCACGTCCCAGATCAACTCTCCACTGCTGGCTTTGAGTGCGACCAGTCGACCGTCGTAGGTGCCGACATAAATCTTGCCCTCATAGTAGGCGACACCACGATTGACCACACCGCAGCACCCCTTGGCCATAAACGCCCGTTCAACCTTTGGGTCGTGAAACCACAGTAGCTTGCCGTTGCGTGCGTCCAGAGCATAGACCATGGACCAACTGCCGGTGACGTACATCACACCGTCCACCACCAGCGGTGTTGCCTCGATACCGCGTCGTGTATACATGTCAAAAAACCAGGTCAGACCCAGCTTGTCCACGCTGTTCCTGTTTACCTGGTCCAGACTGGCGTAGCGCTGCTCACCCCAATCGTTTCCATGTAGCGCCCAGTCTTGATCCTGCGGGGCCGCAGTCTCGGGCAGCTCCACGGGAGCGGCAGCTTCCTTTTCGCTGCAAGCGGATACGATTAATGCAAACGCCAAAACCCACAGATTTTTCATTGATACACCTAATTATTGTTATGACACTCGGTGACAGAATAAACTAATTGGTGCGCATCTGGAAACGCTACTTCCTCATTAGATATTGGAGACGGCTGCGAAGGTTAGCTGTTCTCGGATAGCCGCTAGCGCGGATTGAAATCCTCAAGCCCACTTGCCAGTGCGGCGGCGAAGTCGTGCGATACGATGACCTCCATGTCCGGTCGAGCATCCAGTCGCGCCAGCCATAGTCTCAATTCCTCTGTGCGCTGGGTGTTCTCGGGGACCACCAGGCCGCTGTAAAAGAATCCCTTTCCGGTGTTGCTCAACAGCATGCTCTTCTGGTTTGAGATATCACCGCTCATCAGCCACAGCTTGCCATCGACTGCCACGGCGAACAGCGTCGAGCCCGGGGTATGGCCGGCCAGTGCGACCACGCCCAGTCCGGGAAACCCTTCGACAGGTAGCAATCCTTCGCCGTTCAGGGTAATTCGCTCGAAGCAACTCTCTTCGACGAGTGCCGCCCCTTCGCGGGTGTGAAGGTTGTGCTCCTGGGCCTGCAAGCGTGTTCTGTAGACGCTGGCACCGGCGCCGCGCACACGGCAGAGATCGTGAATGCCCTGAACGTGATCGATGTGAAGGTGGGTGAACCCCAGTCCCGAAATTTGCGGCGCGGCCTCGCCGAGGCGATCGGCGATGGTTCCGTGGAACTGCACGGGTCCTTTGGGCGGTGACACCAGCGCGATTGTTCGTGCAAACTCGAGGGTGGCCTCGCGGTCCATTGCAGCATCGATGACGAACAGCTTTCCATCGGGCCACTCGATCACCACCGCCGAGTGACCCAGGTTGAATTCAGGGCGCGGTTGTTGGGATGAGCGGACTATGTGTATTTGCGTGGGGCCGTCTTCTACCGTTAGTAGGGCTTGCAGTTCGTCGTCGGTCGGCAGCGGGGGAGAGATTCCGCGTGTTTGGAGATGCGGCGGTACTAACAAAATTGCAAGCCCTACCACCAGCACGGTGGAGGTTGCGATTAGAATTCGAAAGGCCCACTTCATTGTAGTCTCCCTGTGCAGGCGAAAGCCGTACTTTGTCCGAGGGTCGCCCTTCAGTACCGTTTATGCAGGGGCAATTCAGCGGGAGTATAAGACAAATTAAGCACCTATAGCATCTACTTTTTTCGGCCCTTCTGGTTCAGTGTTGGCGCTCGCCCGCATCTTATCGACAAACACCGCCTTGCCTGGTCGCTAAGCAGGTACTATCCTAGAAATCTCGATTGGGCGCGAAAAAGATGTG
>JABHWT010000087.1 GCA_018657645.1 Halieaceae bacterium
TGGCTTGGGTAGGGGTATTCCATGAACTCTCCGTGGTGATGCAAAGCGAGGAAAAATGCTAAAAGCGCCTCAGGATTGATTCTGCGGTGGGTTCTCCTGTCGCTCCCTGGGAATCGCCAGCGGGCGCTGATAAGAACTGTCGTTACGGTCGCGACCCACCGTACCAGCCCCTTTTAGCATTTCCATCACTTCCGGCGTCAGCCCCGTGTCACCCGGTTCACCCCACCAGTCCACCAGGCACTTGCGACTCGCGATGCCCCAGCCCCCAGCGCGCCGCTCCATCCGGTCCACATAGCGACCGCCCATCATGGTTAATTCGGGCTCATAGGCATTCATGCCGGCGTAAGTCCAATAGGTTTCACAGTGGGCAATGTCGCCTTCAAGTTCGACATAGTGGTTGCTGATAATGTGGCTGGTGCCATGCTGATTGTCCCGGTGGAAGGAGAAGAAGAAATCGGCAAACTCCTCGGGATTGCCCACAAAAAATCCGTGGTCATCAATGGCATCGGGGTGATAGGCAGACAGCAACAGCTCGCGGTCCAGTCGATCAATTCCGCGGCAATAGCGCACCAGGCAATCGTAGATCTGCTGGCGGTCGGTCAGCATCTGGATCTGATGTTTCATTGTTTCATCGTCTGACATCCCTCGGCTCCCAAGTCGGTTTACGCCTCTTTATTATATCGCGGCATTGTGATGGCCCGGATCTATTACAAAAACCTCCATTGTCACCCTACTATTTGACCTAAATTAATGAATACGTGCTTGAATAGTAGTTTGATATGTCGTACTACTGGCGAATCCCTAAAAAATAAGTACGGCCACCGGATGTAACAGGAGTCAACCACCATGCAGCATTGTCAGTTCAACTGGTCATCGGAACACTTTGAACACAGTGAAAACGGCGTCGGCGATAGCAACCGCCTGACGGTAAAGGCACTGGGTGTTGTCTATAAACATTTTCTGGTACCTCTGACCAATTACGACTTAATGGGGTGGTATAAATACGACCACTACGGACACCATGTCGATGAACTCAAAGAAGATACAGGTGATGAGGTCTGGATCAAGCCCTGGATAGTCGGCCACTGGTTAGGGCCCGAAGAGACCGTTTTTGTATTTGAGCCGGATGAATTTATGGAGGAGGCCCTCGATAGCGTAAAGTGGGCAGAGGTGACCGACCGCAAACACAGGAATATCAGAGGGTCGGTACACGGCTTCCATTTTTGCATTTCCAGAAAGGAACGCGGATGGGGCGCCGTATTTTCATTTCGCTTTCAGCACAGCGAGGGGGCCAAAAAACTGGGTGAACTACCCCTTACAGAAGCCCTGTGTCTGTCGATCAATGGCGACAAACAGCAGCTGGAAGACTGGCTGGACTGGGCCTACATGCAGGGGTGACACACCAGCCTAGTCTGACTTCGATAGCACAAAATTGTGACTATCGGGGGTTTCCATCATCGCCACCCATTTGTTCCAGCTATCGGGCCAGGACAGCGGGTCGCCATCCCCATCCAGGTACCAGCTCTGACAACCACTGGCCCAGGCCGTCTTTCCCATATTCGCTTTCAACAGAGCGCTCCAACCCTCCAGGCCCTCCGGTTTAACCTCGATCGTCGGCAGGTCTCCACTCTGCCATTTCTTAATAAGCCCAATGGCATAATCGGTCTGCTTTTCTGCCATTTCAATGACCGAGTAATTACCAATCGGTGAGTTGGGTCCCAGCATGAGAAAGAAATTGGGAAATTGCGGCAGTAAGATGGAGCGGTAGGCCCGGACTTTCTTCTCCCAGGCCTGCTCGATAGACAGGCCACCTTTGCCCAGGAATTCCATTGGTCGCATATAGGCCGCCGGGTTAAATCCGGTTGCCAGGACGATGACATCGAACCCGTGCAAGGCGCCATTTTTTGTGACAATGCCCCCAGCTTCGAACCGCTCTATGCCCTCGGTAATGAGGTGCGCATTGGGTTTTTGTATGGCCTTGTAAAAGGTTTCATTGATGACGACACGTTTGCAACCGAACTTGTAATGGGGCGTTAGCTTCTCTCTTAGGTCTGCATCCCACACACTTTTTTCGAGGTTTCTCCTGGCAATCCAGGCCAATATTCGGTGCTGTATCCGATCGACAATGCCATCTCCGGTTATGGCCGATGTATTGAGGCGAAACGACAACAGTGAGAGCTCGCGAAAAATCTTCATTCGGTAGGGGTGCTTGCGAAACCGCGCCTTATCCGTCGCCGAAAATACCCGGTCTTTCACCTTTACCATCCACTGCGGCGTGCGCTGGAACACGGTGACATCGGTGCCATCGAGGTCGATTAACTCCGGGATAGCCTGGGCGGCCGTCGATCCGACACCGATAACCCCGATGCGCTTGCCCTTCAAGTCGACACTGTGATCCCACCTGGCTGTGTGGAACATGGTACCTTCAAAGGTATCCAAGCCCGGATAATCCGGAAAGGCCGGCTCGTGAAGAATGCCGGTGGCACAAAATAGAAGGTCCGACACGTAGGTATTGCCCTGACTGGTTTTAACAGTCCAGCGCCCACTCTGATACGAACAATGGGTTACCGCCTCGTCAAAACGGGTACAGGCATCGATACCGTACTTGTAGAAGACCTTGGTGAAGTAGTTGTGGATCTCCTCGCCGCTTGGGAAGTAGTTACTCCAATCCGGGTTGGGTTCAAAGGAATAGGTGTAGGCATGTGAGGGCACATCACAGGCAACCCCCGGGTAGGTGTTTTCGCGCCAGGTGCCACCCAGGCCATCTCGCTTTTCAAGTACCGTGATATTGGTAATGCCGGCATCTCGCAATTTTATTACCAGTTGAAGCCCGGTCATGCCGGTGCCAATTACGATAACCGATGGATTTTGTCTGTCCTGGCTCGTCATTTCTCGCTCCTTATTTCTGTAATCGAAGGCAGCAACGCTAGCATATGACAGTCCTCGCCTGAACTGCTGATGCCCTAGTTGCTCCACCGCGTTGCGAAGCAGCCTGATAATATAATCCCCAGCATCGCCAGGGTCCAGACGATAAGCGCTCCGGAGGGCAAGTCGAGTACGGCGGAAAGCAACAGCCCCAGCGCATATCCCAGCACGCCAACCAGATAGGCCAGGGGCAGTCGAAATTTCGCCCCTACATGGCGCGCACTCAAGGCCGGAATTATCAAGCTGGCAAACACCAGATAAACCCCTACCAGTTGCACAGAGGCGGTGATTGTCACCGCAAATAGTAAGTAAAACAGATACGGAGACCCCTGCTCGGCTCGCGTGACAAACCAGATGGCGAGCACTACA
>JABHWT010000344.1 GCA_018657645.1 Halieaceae bacterium
GGCTCGATTACCCTGATCCCAGGAAAGGTCGGTAGAGCTAACCGATGCGGTACTCACCAATAGATGGAGCTGCTCCAGGATCTGCTTACGATGTTGGACCATGGGGTGCCTGCCTGGGCGGCTTGGGCCCGGTTAGTATTAATTAACTACCCGCTGCGCGGCTAGCCGGATCGGTCATTCGAAGTCATGGCTGCCAGTTTAGCCAAAAATTGCCTTGAAGAAGAAGAAGAAAATAATAGCCAAACCAGCTCCTGCCGGCAATGTGATGATCCAGGACATAAAGATTGTCCCCACAGTGCGCAGATTTAGTGCGCCAATTCCACGAGCGAAGCCGACACCCAGCACCGCGCCAACCAGAGTATGGGTTGTTGAAATTGGGAGCCCGGTTGCCGAGGCAATCACTACCGTGGAAGCTGCACCAAGTTCGGCAGCAAAGCCGCGACTGGGTGTAAGCTCGGTGATGTTGCGGCCAATTGTCTTGATCACTTTCCAGCCATATGTGGCAAGACCAATAACTATACCGAGCCCCCCCACTAGCAATATCCACCAGGGCAGTGTTGACTTGGAGGTGATTTCCCCGCCGCTCTGGACGGTGCTGGCGATGGCAGCAAGCGGACCAATAGCGTTTGCCACGTCATTAGAACCGTGAGCGAAGGCCATTGAACAGGCGGTAAATATCATCAGGATTGCAAACACACGCTCCACATTGTAGAAGCTGTTGCCGGACTCTGGCATTTCCTTTATTCGGCTCAAAACGACCGACCCTGCCCCGGCTACAACCAGCCCTACCAAAGCAGAAAGAGGTACACAGTTCATGAATTTGCTGCCCAGGCCCAGATCTATTTCCAGCCCGATGTACTTGAGGCCTTTCAGTAAGGTGACCATTGAAATCATGAAGCCCACCATCCACATGTAGATCGGGATGTATTTTTTGGCACGGCGAAAGGGGTCGTTTGTATCTAATATGAGAATTTTTACGCTCATGAACAAGCCCCAGGACAGGGTTCCGGCGAGTACGGGTGACACAATCCAGCTTGCCACAATAGCGCTTACCTTGCCCCAGTGTACGGCGTCTACGGATATTCCCACCACCGCGAATCCCACGATGGCCCCGACGATGGAGTGGGTTGTTGATACTGGCCAACCCTTGACACTGGCGATCATTAGCCAGGTACCGGCGGCCAGTAGTGCGGACATCATGCCGTAGACCATCAGTTCAGGGGAGTCTTTCAGGATGCTAGCGTCAATAATGCCCTTGCGTATGGTTGCCGTGACCTCTCCACCGGCGAGATAAGCGCCCAAGAATTCGAAAACCATGGCGATGAGAATAGCCTGTTTGATAGTGAGGGCACGGGAACCAACGGATGTTCCCATGGCGTTGGCGACGTCATTGGCACCGATGCCCCAGGCCATAAAAAACCCGAACAGACCCGCCATAATGAGGAATGTACCACCATATTCAGCAATAATATTCACGGCTTTGTCCCTATCTTGCGATCACAATCTGCAGGCGATCGCCTACTTTTTCTGCGGCATCGGCGAGGTCGCCGAGGCGACCGATAATCTGGTAGAGGAAAATGACTTCAACGGGCGGAAGTTTTGCTTCGATTTTGAATAATTTGGCACGCAATGAAATAGCCTGCCGGTCGGTACGCGCCTCCAGTTTGTCCAGCTCCTTCAGCATCGATTCCACCAGCTTGACCTCGCGGCCACTGAAACCAACTTCCAGCAGTTCATCGAGCTGCTGAATTGCCGCTAGAGCCTGAGTAGAGGTTGCCACACAAGCCTCGGTAAATTCGACCAATCGGTCCTGTAATTTCTCCGGGAAGCATATTTTCCGGCCCAGCATTATCCCGGCTATATCTTTCGCGTGATTAGCTACGTGGTCCTGGGTTGTGACCAGGTCCAGTAAGTCAGATCGTGGCACTGGCAGGAACAGGCTCTTTGGTAGGTGCTGACGAACAGTTCGCTTCATGACGTCGGCCTCCTGTTCTGACTCACTAATGCTCTTGTACAATTGCTCGGCTTTGTCCCAATCGTTCTCAATTGTGGCCTGTATGAAGTTTGGCAGTTGCTGTGCCGCCCTATCCGTAGCCTGCATGTGTTCCTGAATAGGTCTAATCGGAGATTTGCCAAACAAGTTGCTGAAAGGGTTACCTCTTGCCATCATTTAGCTCCACTTTTGGGGACTCGCGGATTATAGGGGGAATGCGCTTTTCTGTCACTGCATAACTCACGCCTCGCCGAGGAACTATGGCATTATTCAGAGAGGCCCCAGGCAGTGCGTCTGTTACAGTGTACGGACATGACGAAGGGTAAATGACAATGTCGACGAACTTTGGTGAGCGAACAGTGGATAGACACTTGAACCTGCTTGCTGTGGCTCGGGAATTGAAGGCCGATGGAAGACTTTCGGAAGCAGACTTCAACCGGGTCGGCAATACCACGGTGGGAAACATACACCCTCTGGTGTATCTCGCGGAGCAAAAGCTTGTCGATCAAACGGGTGCCGGTGGAGTGCTCGATATGGGTGTGCTGCTTAGTTGGCTGGGAGAAAAAGTAGGCCAGGTTGTCTTTCAAATTGATCCATTGAAAATAAATGTAACAGCGGTGGCAGAAGTGATGTCGCGGCCGTTTGCCGAGCGCCACTGCATCCTCGCGGTGGAGGTAAAAGACAGCGAGGTTGTAATCGCCAGCAGTGAGCCCTACATCAATGGTTGGCAGAGCAATCTGGAGCACGTATTACGTAAGCCAGTTAAGCGCGTGCTTGCAGATCCCCGGGATATTAGAAGGCACACAGCAGAGTTCTACACCATGGCAAGCTCGGTGCGTGGCGCGCGCGGGACAGCCCCGATGGATCAGCCCGGGGCCGACTACAATCTGGAGGCAATGCTGGAGTTAGGCTCCATGAAGGAGCCAGATGCCAATGATCAGCACATCGTTAATATTGTCGATTGGCTGCTGCAATATGCGTTTGAGCAAAGAGCTAGCGACATTCATATAGAGCCAAGACGCGACGTTGGCAATGTGCGCTTTCGCATTGATGGGGTCCTGATCGGTGTCTATGAACTTCCACAGCAAGTGTGTGCGGCTGTGACCAGTCGGATCAAAATTCTTGGCCGCATGGATGTCGCAGAGAAACGCCGTCCCCAGGACGGTCGTTTGAAAACACGTAGCCCCGAGGGGAGTGAGGTGGAATTGCGGCTTGCTACACTCCCCACCGCGTTTGGTGAAAAATTGGTCATGCGCATTTTCGACCCGATTATTCTGCAGAAAAGTTTCGAGCAATTGGGGCTGGCTGACGAAGATCTTGCACGCTGGAATAATACGATCCAAATGGGCAATGGCATAGTTCTGGTGACCGGGCCAACCGGCTCGGGGAAAACCACAACGCTGTATTCCACTCTGCGCAAGTTGGCAACATCGGAGGTAAATGTCTGCACTATCGAGGATCCTATTGAAATGGTCGAGAGCGCCTTCAATCAGACGCAGGTCAATCATGCTATACATCTGGATTTTTCATCTGGGGTGCGGGCGCTAATGCGCCAAGATCCAGACATTATTATGGTGGGGGAGATACGTGATATTGAAACCGCCAATATGGCCGTGCAAGCTGCGTTAACAGGCCATCTGGTTATCTCCACGTTGCACACTAACGATTCTCCGAGCTCTATTTCGCGTCTGTTGGAGTTAGGTGTGCCCTCCTACCTCATTAAAGCGACGGTTCGAGGCATTATGTCGCAAAGGCTAGTGCGAATACTGTGCCCAGATTGTAAACAGTACTGTGCACTGGATGAAGAGGCCTGGCAGGCATTGACCCAACCCTGGAAGATATCGGCCCCTGGTAGAATGGCCTACCCTGTAGGGTGCACAGCGTGTCGAAATACCGGTTACAGAGGGCGCCAGGGTATTTTTGAAGTGCTTGTCAACAGTCGCGACGTGCAGGATCAAATACTGCCCCAGATTGATACCGCAAGAATTCGCGATATAGCTGTGGCACAGGGTATGCGCACCCTACGCCTCAGCGGTGCCTCGAGAGTGGCAAAAGGGGAGACAACTATCGACGAAGTGCTGCGGGTCGCCCCTGTGCTAGAAACCTGATTTCGGAGCGAAAAGCGATGTTGAACAACACGGGGAGACAGTGTGCTCCGACCCTGCCTGAAAGCCTGGCCAGCCAAGCGGAGCTAGCGTGGTCGCATATATTGGAGGGCGCCGAGCCACCGCTGGCTGCCGCTCTGCGAGCAGAGTTGAATAATGAGCACCACGCGGCACAGTTGCCAGTGGTGCTTGCCTGCAGCCCCTTCATTGCTGAGTTGTCGCGTCGTAGTCCGGCTTTGTTATTGCAACAACTTAGTGCCGGGCATTTACAATCATCGCTGAACGAAAGCGCATTTCGCAGCGATCTACATCAGCAATTGGATGAACACGGTGCCGAATTTGCGACGACGCTGCGCCGCTATCGGCAGCGCCATATGCTGCGCATCGTATGGCGGGATTTCTGCCGATTGGCGGATACGAGTGAAACTGTACGCGATACTTCGCTCCTGGCAGAGGCGTGTATCGTAGAGGCCGTGGAGCACTCACGGCTAACACTGGAATCGCGCTTCGGGCGACCAATCGGCAGCGATAGCGGGGAACACCAGCATCTAATCGTGTTGGCTATGGGTAAGCTTGGGGCGGGTGAGCTCAACGTCTCCTCAGATATTGATTTGATCTTTGTATTTCCGGAATCCGGTCATACCGATGATGAGTCTCGCTCTATTAGCAATCAGGAATTTTTTATCAAGCAGGGGCAGGCCGTCATTAGCCTGCTGGATCAGGTAACAGCTGAGGGCTTTGTATTTCGGGTTGATATGCGTTTGAGACCCTATGGAGAAAGTGGTGCGCTGGTCCATAACTTTGCGGCTTTGGTGGAGTACTATCAGGACCAGGGGCGTGACTGGGAGCGCTATGCCATGATCAAAGCCAGGCCAGTCACCGGGGACGAGAGGCGGGCCGCGGAATTAATGACCGCCTTGCGACCCTTTGTGTACAGGCGCTATGTTGATTTTGGTGTGATCGAAAGCCTGCGCAGTATGAAGCAGATGATTATTGGCGAGGTGCGCCGACGCAGCTTGCAGGAGAATGTCAAACTGGGAGCCGGAGGCATTCGCGAGGTGGAGTTTATCGCCCAGTGCTTTCAGCTTATCCGCGGTGGTCGCGATCTGGGCCTGCAACAACGAGAGCTAATGCCGGTGTTGGCGGAGTGTGCGGTGCTGGGCTGTTTGCCCGAGGCAGTAGTCGCCGAATTGTCGACAGCCTATTTGTTTTTACGCGACACCGAGCACGCCATTCAGGGCTATCTGGATAAACA
>JABHWT010000346.1 GCA_018657645.1 Halieaceae bacterium
CATCGCCCGGCCTTCGGCTTCCCTCACTACAGCCAGTTTTCACGGGCCCGCCTTGACGCGCGTCCCTGCGCGGCAAGGCTTTCCGGCACGTCCATGTGCCTCCAACCCCTGAAAACAGGCCTCCGCTTGGCGAGCTCAAAGGTGTCCAAAACAGCTAACCTTTACAGCCTCCCTATTGAGCCTAGCAGTTTATGGGGCCGGCCATCCGGGGGCCGGCCATCCGGACGAGCACTACCTGGTGCCTATCCATAAATGGGTGTTTTTATAGGAAACGATTGTTAGGGGTTAAGCTCTGGTGTCGTGTTTGCATCCAGGACCGTCTGCTGCAGGAGAGCCTGCCCCTCTTTTCGGGTACGCAGCAGCCGAGCATACATGGATGTACTTGCTGCGTGTCCAGGAGGCAAACACGACATCGGAGCGCCACTAAGAGTCGATAAAGCCCTTGTATTGTAGTTCTTAATCCATGTTGCGGCGTCAATCAATGATATTGCCCACCAAGACTAGCTATAAACCCATACCCGGTGAAGCGGGGTGAACCATCTGGATAGACGCTAGCTATACGCATTCCGCGTTTATTGCTAGAGTGCATCCCCGACACAGTCGTTTGAGGGAAAATCATGGCATCGCTGGACACACATTGGGACGTTATCGTAATAGGTTCAGGGCTGGGGGGCTTATCCGGTGCTGCCAGCCTGGCAAAGGCTGGAAAGAAGGTGCTGGTCCTGGAACAGCATGTTTTTGCCGGCGGTTATGCACACCATTTTCCCAGACGCGTTAAAGGTACCCGCATCGTCTACAATTTTGATGTTGCCCTGCACCAGACAGGCAACCTGCTTCCCGGGCGTAGCACCTATCGGACCCTGCACAAGCTCGGCGTTCTAGACAGAATAAAACTGCGGCAGTTTGACGTGGCCTATCGCACCATTGGTCCCGATCACGACTTTGAGGCGCCGGCGGATGCCAAAAATTTAAGGGACAAACTGGCGGCCTGCTATCCCCACGAAAAAAAGCAGATTTTCGACCTGTTTGCCACCATGGACAAAATCGATAACGAGGGCGGCGAACTGAGTACGGAAGCCTTCGAGTCGATGAATCTCAGCCTCAAAGAGCTGCTCGATGCGCACGGTCTGAGCGATGAGAGGCTGATTGCCGTTTTCTGTACGCTCTGGGGCTATATAGGTTCGATACCCTCGTTGATCTCGGCTTTCCTTTTTGCCCAGATGTGGAGCAGCTATCACCACGGGGGTTGTTTTTATATAGGAGGTGGTGGCCAGTCTTTATCCAATGCATTTGTGGATATCATCGAAGAAAATGGCGGTAAAGTGCGTCTGCGCACTGAAGTGGCGTCCATCGACACCGACGCCAGCGGTGCAGTGACCGGTGTGCAAACCAAAAAAGGTCAGCAGTTTTATGCACCCCAGGTGTTAAGCAATGCCTCGGCACCGTTAACCTTCAGCCAGTTACTCGACACGCCGGCGCTGGCCAGCGAAGATTCCAAAGTAGCCGAGGCGCTACCCATATCCATGTCCATTAACCAGTCTTACCTTGGAATTCGGGGCGATGCGGCAGCCCTTGGCCTGCCCGATCGAGGGCTGTTCGTGGAGCAGGACTACGATCACGAGGCCCAATGGCAGGCCATGCTCAAGGGGGACTATCGCAAGCAGCCCTACATTCTTTGCAATCATAATATTGCCGATCCCGGCCATGCACCAGAGGGCAGATCAATCATCCAGTCAACCCAGTTGGCCAATGGTGAACCCTGGATGAATCTGGATGAAAAGACTTACCGAGAGAAAAAGCGGGATCTCGAAGCGCACTTGCTCGATTGTATGGAGACCTACATTCCCGATCTGAGAGAGCGTATTGAGGTCTGTGAAACGGGAACGCCGCACACCATGCATCGATACTCCGGCAACCCCAATGGTGCGGTCTATGGCTATTCATCCAATGTTGATAGTCACAGCATTCATCGCCCGCAACCCAAAACGACAGTGCCGGGGCTGTATCTGGCGAGTGCCTGGACCTTCCCTGCGCCGGGCTTTGGCGGAACCATGGCGGCGGGTTTCAACACCTCAAAGCTGATGCTAAAGGATGCGGAGAGTTGAGCCGCCTATGGGTGGTCAGTTTTTGTGGCAATTGGTTCTTAGCAGCAGATTTTTAAAGGCGATCGCATTGTGGTCGGTCGCATCGCGCTCCGGTTCCTGTGCCAGTTCAATGTTCGGGAAGCGCTTGATCATCTCCGACATGGTCATATGCAGTTGCTTTTTGGCCAGTGAAGCCCCAATGCAGAATCTTGGACCATAGCCGAAGCGAATGTCGGGATCAAAGGTTCGAGTGACATCAAATGTTTCAGGCTCGGGGAAATAGGCGGGATCCAGCTCGTATAAATGGGGCATCATAAGCACCATTTGACCGCGCTTTACCGACTGGCCCAGTATTTCCATGTCTTTGGGTGCATAGCGCGCAAATCCCATTTTTGAAATCACGCCCCAGCGTCCTACCTCGCTAAAAGCAGTGGCAAAAGACTCGGGTGTCGCCAGCGCAGTGGAAATCTGGTCGGGGTGTTTGAGCAGGGCGTAGGTGGTCCATTGCAATGCCATGAGTGTTGTGTCGCTACCGGCACCGATCAATGCCAGGAGAAGGGTTAGAATATCCCATTCATCAAAATTTTCGTGCTCGGCCTCGACCTTGATCAATACACTCAGGAAATCGCCATCCTGGGGATTTTCACGCCTGTCGGCAATAACTTTTTTGAACACCTCGATGGCATTGTTACACTCTGCCACCGCCGTGGCTCGCTGCTCGGCGGGAATAGTCGGATTCCAGGTCTCGGTGAAACGCATGGTAACTGGCTTGATATCCTCCCAGTATTTTTCCGGTACGCCAATCATCCGGTTGATTGAAATAAAGGGAATATGCTGCGCAATCTCGTCCTTGAAATCGAACACATCGGGTGTGCCCAGTTGGTCGAACAAACGCTTTATATCGGGCTCTATACGGCGTTGGATTTCGTCCACCACATGCCGCGAAAAGGCTGGCGCAGCGACCTTGCGAACCAGTCTGTGATGGTCGTGATCGGCGACCAGACTATGTCCTATGAGTGCTCTTTCAAAATTGCCCCACTCGCTCTCGGGTGGACGTTCGGGAGCCAGTTCCCAGTCGTAGTAGTCCGATGAAAGGTACTCCTCCCGCCAGCAGTCCATTATGTCGTCGAGTTGAGTCATGATCCAGGCCTGCCATGGTTCATAAAAAACCAGGCGCCCACGCCCATAAACAGCCCGGCATTGGGGAACAGGGTTGTCGCAATAGGCCTGCGTATGGGGGTTGAACAGATCTTCCAGTTTGGCCAGGGGTTGTTGCGAGCTCATATGATTATTCCTTAAATATTCAAATCGATATCATAGGAAATGACCGTGGCCGGTTTTCCCATGACTTCTGAAAAAGCGTTGAGCTCCTTCGATTCGATGTTGGGAAAAGCCTCAAACAATCCATCGAGGGCATAGCGTATCATCGTCAGCGAGATTCGCCGGCCAGGACACATATGTTCTCCGTAGCTGAAACTGACATTTTTCTCCAGGCGCTTCTGTCGCCGCTCTGCTATCTGCTCCTTGCTTAGACCCTTGGGCAGTATGGCGCGCCCCGCCTTAAACTTCAGCGGTGTTTCAAATGCGGCCTCATCATAATTAGCCGCCGCGAAGTTCATATAGATGAGACTATTGCGTCGCATGGGAGCACCCATGAGGGTGGAGTCATCGGTGACGTATCGCGGGATCAAACCGCTGAGTTTTCCCTGTTCCAGGCGGATAAACTCGGCGATCGCCTCGCGCTTTTCCTCGTCTGATCGCGCCGGATCAAAATAGTATTGCTGCAGCGCCTGTGGCGTATTGTTTTCATCGCCAACCAGTATCAAGTGCATACACAATGCCAGAAAACTGCCCACCGCACCGAGGCCCGCCTGAAACAAGCCGTTGACCATTTCGACATAGTTTTGTAGTTTTTCGGCATCACCGGTGCGCAGTTTTTCACCAAAATCATGTAGTAGGCAATCGGCTCTTAGCTGGTTGTTTTTATCCTCGGCATGGGCCTGCAACTGCGGAAGAATAAATTCGCACAGTGCTTGCTGCTGAGAAAGTGCTGCGCGCTTGTCCTCATCACTGGCCAGTAGATTAATGAGCTTAATCGCCTCTCCAGCCTGTTTAGCACGCTCTACTTTGTCTTCTTCAGTGGCGAAATCCAGGCCAATGATGTGGGAGGTAACAAGAAAGGCCAAAGGTTCGCAAAAATCTGCTACCAGATCGATAACGCCGTTGTTAGCGCTTGCGGTCTTGCGCAGGTGTTCGATGAGCTCACTAATACAGTCCTGCATAAAAGTGATGTGTTGATCGAGCCCGGCACCATTGAAATGGGTTCGAATATCCTTGCGCAGCTCGAGGTGGATGGGATCATTGTTGCCCAGGTTCCTGGCAAAAATTTCCCCTATTTGCTGGTCCACTTCACTCTTGTTCTCCAATGCGGCAAAATAGTCGGCAAAATGCACGAAATGACCGCAGTCATTCTTGAGGACTTCGTTTACCCCCCGGTGAGTTGTTACAACATACATACCCAGTTCTCCGCCGGGGTATTCAAGTTCCAGAATATCGCCGTTGGCTCTAGCTGCGTGGCAGTATTTCCTGTGGTTTTGCTTGAACTCTGCCAGATCGACTTTGAGTATGCCCATTTATTATCAGCCTCGATGCCGTTGCTGACCGGCACGGTTGTAGTAGCGAGTGAGCCAATATAGGGTTTACGCGATCAATATGCAAAAAACTAGTTTGATTCAGGTGGGTTCTGGGCCGGTTTTTCTCGTGTAAACTAAGTAGCTATACTGGTCAGGTGATCGGAGTTCCGGGAGAGTATGAAATGGTAGATACGCGACGCTCTGTTGAATACGAGGTGGTGGATAGCGACTACCTGCAGCATCGTCAACTTCGGTCGGGTGCGGCTGGGTGGGTTCTGTTGGCCAGCCTGGGCGTTTCCTATGTCATTTCCGGCGATTTTGCCGGCTGGAATTTCGGTCTGCAGCACGGCGGTTTTGGTGGCATGCTACTGGCGACTCTGGCGATGGGCGTTATGTATACGGCGATGGTGTTATCGCTTGCCGAGCTATCTGCTTCACTGCCCACCGCAGGCGGCGGGTATTCTTTTGCTCGTCGTGCCATGGGACCCTGGGGTGGTTATCTGACAGGTACTGCGATCTTGCTGGAGTATGCGATTGCACCTGCAGCGATTGCTATTTTTATTGGGGCCTATATCAATGAACTGCTGGGTTTGAATGGCCCCCTTGTCTACGCGGTTTTCTACACGGTATTTGTGGGTATTCATTTGCGGGGCACAGGTGAAGCCCTGAGAATAATGCTGGTGATCACAGCCATTGCCGCGGCCGCCATTGTGGTGTTTATTGTCGCGGCCCTACCGCAGTTCAGGATCGATAATTTGTTTGATATTGCAGTAAACGCCGATGCCAAAGGGGCCAGCGTGTTTCTACCACAGGGCTATATGGGCGTGTGGGGGGCTGTACCCTTTGCGATGTGGTTTTTTCTGGCAGTGGAGGGCGTGCCGCTGGCGGCGGAAGAGGCGAGTAATCCGGCCAAAGACCTGCCCAGGGGCATCATTACAGCGATGATCATATTATTGGTAGTAGCCGGCTTTGTGCTGGTACTGGTGCCTGGCATTGCCGGGGCCGAGGCGATGCAGTCTCACGGTGCTCCCCTGGTAGGTGCTTTGCAAGCGGTGTATGGAGAAGACTCTGCTGCCGCAACCTTTGTAAACCTGGTGGGACTTGCCGGTCTGATAGCCTCCTTCTTCTCGATTATTTATGCCTATTCGCGACAGGTGTTTGCTTTGTCCCGGGCGGGTTATCTGCCGCGCTTTTTGTCTGTCACCGGTCGTCGAAAAGTTCCAACCATGGCGCTGGTAGTGCCAGGGGTGATTGGCTTTGGGCTGTCCCTGACCGGTGAGGGCGATTTAATGATAACAATGGCAGTGTTTGGCGCGACAATATCCTATGCCATGATGACGCTCTCTCATATCATCCTGCGAAGCAAGGAACCTGCGCTGGATCGACCGTATAAAACACCCGGTGGCGTTTACACGGCTGGCCTGGCATTTGGTCTTGCGGTGATTGCATTTGCGTCTACCTTTGTCGTCAATCTGGAAGCTGCCATGTGGAGCGCTATTTTTTACGTCGTGATGATTGCATACTTCGGATTCTACAGTCGACATCATCTGGTGGCACAGGCACCGGAGGAAGAGTTCGAAGCCATTGCCCAGGCGGAAGCCGAATTGGTGAATTAGCCCCGATATTAATAAGCCCGAGGTCTGCAGAATATGATGAACCCCAGAGAGGTCAAGACCAACGAAGATGCCAAGCGCTTGATTGCGGAGCGAAAGCTCAGCCATGTAAAAGTCGGCCTTTTTGATATCGATGGCGTCATGCGTGGTAAATACATGAGCAAGGACAAGTTTCTCTCCGCCCTGGAAAGTGGCTTTGCTTTTTGTGATGTGGTACTGGGCTGGGATTCGAACGACAAGTTGTATGAGTCCGCCGATGTCAAGTTCACCGGTTGGCACACCGGTTATCCGGATGCGCCGGTTCGGGTTTTGCTCCATAGCTGCCGCGAAATACCGTTTGAGGACGGTATGCTGCTCTTCCTGTGTGAATTTGAGGGAGAGGCTGCCAAAATCTGTCCCCGCAATCTACTTAAGAGAATCGTCACGCGGGCCGACGAGCTCGGTTTTGATGTGTTCTCGGCATTTGAATATGAGTTTTTCCTGTTTAATGAAACACCGGAATCTATTCGCGAAAAGGGCTATCGAAACCTGAAACCGATAACACCGGGTTTTTTCGGTTATTCAATGATACGCAGCTCCAGTCATGCACAGTTGTATCACGAGTTACTGGAGCTGGGCGAGAAAATGGATTTTCCCATAGAGGGTCTGCACACCGAAACCGGACCCGGTGTGCTGGAGGCCGCCATTGCGGTAGACATCGCTCAGGACGCCGCCGACAAAGCCGCATTATTCAAAACCTTCGTCAAGGTATGGGCTCAGCGCAGGGACATGATGGCAACATTCATGGCTAAATGGTCCGCTGACTATCCCGGTCAGTCCGGCCACATACATCTGTCCCTACGCAACAAGGATGGCTCCGGGTCGGCATTTTACGACCCGTCTCAACCAATGCGGATGAGTACCCTACAGCGCCATTTCATCGCCGGTCAGCAGCGCCTGATGCCCGAGTTTCTGGCCATGCTGGCACAGACCGTCAATGCCTACAGCAGAATTATTCCGGGCTTCTGGGCACCCACTGATGCAACCTGGGGCTGTGAAAACCGGACCACGGCGCTGCGCGTGATTCCCGGTGGTGACAAGTCCCAGCGGGTGGAGTTTCGGCTCGGATCGGCCGATGCCAATCCCTATATTGCCCTGGCAGCTGCGCTTGGCGCTGGGCTGTATGGAATTGAACATCAACTCGAGCCCACTGAGATGGTAGAGGGGAATGCCTATGAGCAGCAGCATCCACCGCAACTGAAGCTACCTGGAACCCTGGGAGAATCAGCAAGAGCACTGCGTGCATCCAGCGTCGCACGGTCGTTGTTCGGCGATGAATTTGTCGATCATTACGCCGCCAGTCGCGAGTGGGAGGAAGGAGAGTTTCGCAAGCATATTACCGACTGGGAGATGGAGCGGTACTTCGAGATCATTTGAGGGCCTGGTACACCTCTTAATAATCCCATGGCGCCAGGTCAATGGAGTGTTGAATGAGCGATCAACATCTGGGGGGAAACTGGAATTATCCCAACAGCATCACGGCGGGTGCGGGCACTGTTGCTCAACTCTCCGATGCCGCCATACAAATGGGTATGCGGGCCCCACTGGTAGTAACGGACCCTGCCCTGGCTGCGCTACCGATGATTGCGGCGGCACTTGAGCGATGTGGGGCCGCGGGTCTCAATGCTGGCCTGTTTAGCCAGGTCAGAGCTAATCCCACTGGCCAAACTATTATCGACGGAGTCCAGGCCTATCGAGCTGGCGGCCACGATGGGGTTATTGGCTTTGGCGGCGGCTCGAGTATCGATGTAGCCAAGGCGGTGGCACTAATGGTGGGCCAGGATTGTCCACTGTGGGAGTTTGAGGACAGAGGCGATAACTGGCGGCGGGCAAACGAAGCGGAAATTGCTGCGATCATCGCGGTACCCACCACGGCTGGAACAGGCTCCGAAGTGGGCCGGGCTGCCGTTATTATCGATGATGCCCACCAGGTAAAGAAAATTATCTTTCACCCTAATATGCTGCCGTCCCGAGTCATCCTGGATCCGGAGCTAACGCTGGAACTGCCCCCTTCGCTAACGGCGGCAACGGGAATGGATGCTCTTTCTCATAACCTGGAGGCACTGTGCTCGCCCTCTTACCATCCTATGGCCCAGGGAATTGCAGTGGAGGGTATTCGTCTGATAAAGGAACATCTACCCGAGGCGGTGGCCAATGGCCACAACCTGGAGGCGCGGATGCAAATGCTGGTGGCCTCCTCAATGGGTGCCACTGCATTCCAGAAAGGGCTGGGCGCAATGCATGCCCTGGCACATCCACTGGGCGCCCTGTTCGATGCCCACCATGGCTTGCTCAATGCGATCCTGATGCCCTATGTACTCCAGGCCAACAGGGATGAAATACAGGCTTCTATAGAGCGCACAGCCCGCTATATAGGTCTCGATAATGCTACATTTGATGGTTTTTTGAACTGGGTGCTGGCCCTGCGTAGACAGGTTGGCATACCCCATAGTTTGAATGCCATTGGCATTGATGACAGTCAACTCGATAAGGTAGGCAAAATGGCGACCGAAGACCCCAGCGCCGGTGGTAACCCGATAGCATTCACCGCCGCCCAATACGCACAACTGTGTGGTTGTGCCATACGCGGTGAACTGGCAAGTTAGAGCTCTATTCCAGGCTCTTTTGCCCTACGCAGTCCGGTGTGCCACGCTGTTCAAGTCCGCCCTGGCCGGAATCGGTGCTGTTTCCGGTATTGAGTGTTACCGATAGTACCTCCAGATTGGCAGCG
>JABHWT010000181.1 GCA_018657645.1 Halieaceae bacterium
CAAACCCTCGTGCTCCACCTGCAACTGGGTGCCGAAGCCGCCCAGGTCGACCCAGCCACAACCCTGGTAGCCGGCACCTTTTTTACCGATTGCTCCCTTGAGTGCCAGACACAGTAGTTTGGCGCGGTTCATCAGGTCGGAGTGAACGTAGCGATTGGCGCCCCAACTGGACAGCACCATGGGCCGTTCGGCCCGGGCGAAGCCCTCGGCAAAGCGCTGAATCTGGGGTACAGACATTCCGGTTATTTCAGCGGTTTTTGCAAAGGTCCAGGGCTCCAGATTTTCCCGAAGCAGCGAACCCACAGGAGATACGGTGATGCTCTGGCCGTCCTTGAGCGTCACCTGGAAAGTGCCTTCAATCGGCGGTTCAAAACCCTCGGCCAGGCGAATCAGGTTGCTTTCGCTGTCCTCGGTTCCCGGTGCCTGGGTCGGTTGACCGGTTGCCGCGTCCCACATGTACAGCAGCTTGCTGCGCCCGCCTTCAATCATGTCGGCTTCGCGAAGAAAACGGCCGTTGTCCAGGCGCACCAGAATGGGCAGATCCGTCTGCTCGCGGACGTAGGCCAGGTCCACGTTGCCACTGTCCCAGATATGCCGGGCCGTCGCCATGCCCAGGGCTGCGTCGGTGGCCGAGCGCAGCGGCAGCCATTGATCGGCATGAATGGCGGTGGCGCTGTATTGGGGGTCCACAACCACCAGTTCGGCCCCATTGTATTTGGCCTCATACAGGAAGTGGGCATCGGGCATCTGGGTGACAGCGGGGTTCATCATCCACACCACGAGATAGTCAGACAGAAACCATTCATCGGAAGAACCGCCCACATGCGCGGAGCCCAGTGTCATGGTGGCGCCGATATTGAGATCGCCGATCTCCGCCCAGTTATCAGAGAAGGTGCCACCGGACATATAGAGAAATTTGAAGCGTCCAAGGGTGGTAGCACCAAAATCGAAGTTGGGACCCAGATCAGTGTAGTGGGTGTCCGCCCCGTGCACCTTCGCAATATCGATCATCTTGTGGGCGAT
Source organism: Halieaceae bacterium (assembly GCA_018657645.1). Classification (GTDB taxonomy): domain Bacteria; phylum Pseudomonadota; class Gammaproteobacteria; order Pseudomonadales; family Halieaceae; genus JBALVT01. The sequence continues at coordinate 1,024 of JABHWT010000181.1, forward strand.
TTCGTCGATGGCCTGATCCCAGGAGATTCTCTCCCATTGGCCGGAGCCGCGCTCGCCGCTGCGCTTCAGAGGCACGGTTGTGCGAGAGGGGCCGTACATGACCTCCGTATAGCATGCGCCCTTCTGACAACCGCGTGGATTGAAATCCGGTATCCCGGGTTCGGAGGCGTCGTAACTGGCGGTTTGCTCCTCCCGCACCACGATGCCATCCTTTATGTACAGGTCCCATTCGCAGGCCGAACGGCAGTTAGCCCAGCCGTGAGAGCCCTTGGCCACAGAGTCCCAACTCCAGCGCTGACGGTACAGATCTTCCCAGTTGCCCAGCTTGGCAGGATTGCGACTATCGCTTCCGGCGGCCTGGGCCTGGCGGAAATGGAACAGGGGCAGGGCAGTGCCAGCCACCATGGATACGGCGCCGATCGCCTGTACAAAACGGCGTCGCGATAGCGTCGGTTGATCGGGACTTTTCAAAATGGGCTGCCTTTAAACATTGCTTTGCGGTTGCCTGTTCAGTGGTGCCGAGCCGGCTACCGTCGACTGGTCTATGGCGCGAATACCAACCCGGGTGTCCTGCACGTAGGAACCCAACTGAAAATGATTGATGCCAAACTTCAACTGTCCGTCACCTCCGGCCAAATGCAGGGGCTTGGGTATTCCCGGTATCAGCCACTTGTAGCTCTGGTGTTTTGGAAATTGATGGGGCTCCCAGGCATGGAAATAAAAAGCCACTCCTGGTCGGATCATGGTCGAGTGCTTGACCCGCATGGTAATAGCCCCCAGATCATTGAAGAACTCGGCGAAGTCGTTATCTACCAGCCCAAGCGCCTGGGCCTCCCCGGAGTTGACCAGCATCACTGGTTCGCCGCGCTGTAGGCGCAACAGCATCGGCACATCGCGCCAGGTGGTATGGATAGACCAGCGCGAGTGACAGGACACCATCTGGAAAGGGTAGTCGCCACCTGCCTTGGGGCTTGGCTTGTGCAGGGGCAGTGCCTCGCGGGCATCGATAAACCAGGGGTGGTCGATATAGGACTGGATGCGGCCGGTATAGGTTGGCCAGCGGTTTTTGTGCTCGGTGAAAGAGGTCATGGATGTCAGCACACCCTCGCCCTTCCAGTCCGCGTTAAACTGGTTGGTGGGTTGGATATTCTCGCCGACCGAAGAAAACTTCTCGATGCCTTTTTCGCGCAACTGGGCAACCGTTACCCCGTTCATATTGGGGCTGCTGTCCAAAATGTCCTGATTGACCTTTTCCGTATCTTTGGGGCCATAGGCCCCGTGGTTGGTGAACTGCTCGTGCAGTTCTTTCCAGTCGACATCACGCTTTCCACAGGCGCTCATGACCGGCATGTCCCGCTCTCTTGCGATCTGTTGCAGTCGCTCGGTGAGGAGATAGTGAATTTCCCATTCGTCCTTGGATTCTCCCAGGGGCGGAACCGCGGCATCGCAGTAGTGCAGGTAGGGGGTGTAGGCCATGGTGTACTTAATGCCCTGTTTTTCGTACCAGCCAGCGGCGGGAAGAATATAGTCACAGTGCATGGCGGTAAAACACATTTTCTTGTCGATCGCCACCGCCAGGTCGATCTTGGGCCAGAATGTATCGAGCATCTTGCCGCCCTGATTGGTGCGCCGAATCAGATTGGCACCGCCGGTGAAGAATATCTTCGGCGGCCCGTCCATCGACTCCTGCCAGCCTTTTTCGGTGGACTCGCGGTGATAGTCTTCCAGTGGTCGATCGTAGTATTTGGCGGTTTCGGCATCGAGGTTGTCCTTAATGCCCTGGTGACGATAGAACTCACCGGCTAATGCGGTGCGGCAGATAAGCCGCTTTTCACCAGCGGAAGCCATGTCGTGGGCAATCATTTCCGGCGCCTTGCGTCCCTTGACGATGTCGACCACCAGTTCATAGAGGTCGGCCGCTGTCAGACTGCCGGCAATCATTGCCAGTTTGCCATAGACACCCTCGTGCTCGGTCTGCAAGTTGGCACCAAATCCGGCCAGGTCAAGAAAACCGCCGGTGTGAATGCCTGCGCCGCGCTTGCCTATGGCACCCTTGAGCGCCAGGCACAGGATTTTGGCGCGGTTCATCAGATCGGAATGGACGTAGCGGTTGGAGCCCCAGCTGGACATAACCAGCGGCCGCTTGGCCCTGGCAAAGCCATCGGCAAATTTGTGAATCTGTTCTACCGACAGGCCAGTGATGTCGGCTACGGCTTCCATGGTGTAGGGCTCCAGCTGTTCCTTTAGTATTGCTGCCACCGGTGCCACGGTCACCTCGCTGCCATTGTCGAGCACCAGTTGGAAACTGCCCGTCATCGCTGGTTCTATGTCCAGGGTCAACTTGTAATTGTCGCTGCCCTCGCATCCGGGTGCTTCGTAGACGGTATTGGTACCGGTGTCCCACATATACAACTGCAGGCGATTGCCCTCCGGGTTCAGGTCTGATCCGCGTAGAAATTGTCCGGTGTCCATGCGTACCAAAAGGGGGAGGTCCGTCTGCTCTTTGACGTAATCCCAGTCGACATTGTCTGTATCCCATATGTGTCGGGCCGTGGCCATGGCCAATGCGGTATCACTACCTGGTTCTACCGGTACCCACTGATCCGCGTGGATAGCGGTTGCGGAGTATTGGGGGTCTATTACCACCAGCTCGGAGCCGGTGTATTTTGCCTCGAACAGAAAATGAGCATCGGACATCTGGGTGACCGAGGGGTTCATCATCCACACAACAATATAATCCGAAAGAAACCACTCATCGGACGTGCCCCCGGTGTGAGCAAAACCCAGAGACATGGCTGCCCCGATATTGAGGTCGCCGATTTCGGCCCACATGTCGGCGAACTGGCCACCACTTTTCATTAAAAATTTGAAGCGCCCCAGGGTAGAGGCTCCCTGGTCAAAATTTGGGCCGAGATCCTGCATGATGGTGGTGGGTCCGTGTTGGTCCACGATGTCCACCATTTTGTGGGCGATCTCGTCTATTGCCTGCTCCCAGGAGATTTTCTCCCACTGACCCGAACCCCGCTCTCCTTTGCGCTTCAGTGGCACGGTGACGCGGCTTGGGCCATACATCAGTTCTGAATAGCAGGCGCCTTTCTGACAGCCTCGCGGATTGAAGTCCGGCACCCCAGGCTCCGATTGTTCGTAGGGCGCACTCTGTTCCTCGCGTACCACTATGCCGTTCTTAACGTAGATATCCCAGGCGCAGTGGCTGCGACAATTGGCCCAGCCGTGGGAGCCCTTGGTCACGGTATCCCAGGTCCAGCGCTGGCGGTACATATCTTCCCAACTGCCCAACTTGGCCGTGCTTTTCCCCTTTTCGGTCAGTTCAACTGCGCTGGCTTGCTTGAAATGAAACAGAGGCAGCCCGGAGGTTACCAACGAGGCTGCGGCCAGGCCACTCACTCCCAGAAAGTGGCGCCGGCTCAACCGGGGATCAGAGTTTGCCATAGTGTGCTCGCATTATTACCTGGCCAGTTGGTGTATAACCTCCATTGGTACAGCTGGGGGAGGCCACGGTGCGCTCGCTTGCTTTGCGCCTATGGTTCATCTGACGCTGTCTTTGAGGTCACAATGGGCTTTTCCAGAAACTCACCGACAACCTGCGCCGCAAGGTAACCACAGCCGCCTAAAATCATACCACCGGGGTACATGGATGCACCTCCCAGATAAAGACCTTCAATGGGTGTTTCGCTGTGAGAACACAGATCGTTAGGCCTCAGAAATCCCAGTTGCAAGGTACTGTAGGCGCCGTGTTTGTATGAGCCGCGGGTCATGGTGGTCAGCTTTTGTTCAATATCGACCGGGCTGACTTCCCGTTGCAATACGATTTCGCCGAGCTCGGCATGTGCCTTGATTAGCTCGATACAGCGGCTGGCGTAATCCTTGCTGCGCTCGCGCCAGGCGGGGTCGTAGGCTACCACCGCCTCGGCTCGTAAAACCGTATGACCCGGCGGTGCCATGGTGGCATCGTGTGCCGATGGCAGGGTGATGTGCAGCCATTCGGGCGTGGTGCAGCTACCGTCGTCAATCCCCTCCAGGTGATCCAGCAAGTCGTCCTCGGTTTCGGGGCCGATAAACACGGTCATCGCCTCGTTAATTCGGGGGTCAGTGGCGGCCGCGCGATAATTGACCCTGCCATCAATACCCAGGTGTAGGCCGAACAGACTGCGCTCCTCCCACTCCCATTTCTCAACTTTCTGGGCCAGTAGAGGCGGCACCTCATCCACGGTCATCAACTGTTCGAAGGTCTGTACAGGGTTGAGGGTCGAAATCACCGCATCGGCCCTGAACTCGCGAGCATCAGCAAGCCGAACGCCAACCGCAGCGCCGTCTTCCATCACTATCCTGGATACCTCGTTTTCATCGACGATGGTGCCGCCGGCACCGACAAACGACCGAAACAGGGCCGATGACAGTCGGTGGGATCCGCCCTTTACAAACGCCGCGTCCATCATACGGCCCAGGTATAATGGGAACAGAAAACCCAGGGGGTCCTCCAGGTTTATCCCCCACATGGCCGGAAAACTGAGCAGTGCCATTCGAATTCTGGGGTGTGTGAACCCGTAGAAATCGACGAGTTCGAGCATGTCCATCTCGGATATCTGGTGCAGGGCTATGCCCACCGGGGTCTCGTTAAATGCGCTCAGCTGATCCAGGGCCGGCATTGGCAATTCGTAGGTCATGGGAATCAGGTAGTCATCCAGCATGGGCTGAAATGCCTCCCACATGGCCACATAGGCCTGGGCATCCGCCGCACTGAACTGGGCGATGGAATCGGCGGTCTCGGTCACATCGCGGGTAAATACAAGAGAACTGCCATCCTCGAAGGGCCAG
>JABHWT010000472.1 GCA_018657645.1 Halieaceae bacterium
CTCGGTGAATAGAAACGGTCCGCCGCTTGCCACCACCACTCGCGGTCGCAGATCGTGCCGGCGTATTAACTCAAGGGCAAAGCGTGTTTTATCAGCGTGCCCCGTGGCGATGGTATATACCTTGAGTCCCAGTGAGCGTGCTCTAGCGACAATCTCTGCCTCGCGCAGGCCCAACTGCTGGCGCGAGTTGCCAAACAATAGAACGTCCGCCTGGCGTGCATATTTGATAGAGGCGCCTATATCGTGATACAGCGCAATATGACTGAGTTCCTCGCTGCCGCTGGACACAAAAAACGCATCCTTGCCCTGATCTGGATAAACCGGGACTTCAAAGCGCCGCGGAGGGGCGCCGTCGCGCAGGGACAGGTGGGGCAATAGCATAGAGGCGACTGTAAATGCCAGGATGAATAAAGCGATTGGCACCACTGGTTTCCTGAAATTTTGCATGAATGCGTCCTGATCCTGAGGGTCAGAATTGAAAATAAATAAATTGCTGACTGCTGTTGTAGATAACCAATAGCGTTGCCAACATGATGCCGGCATAAAGCGACCGCTCATGTACAGACGCCGGCCCCAGTCTGGAACGCTCTGCTAACAGCGCTCGTCCATGCAGCAACCAGACGGGCAGGGTAAACCACCACCCGAGCACGATCATACCTTTTGTGCCCGAGTAATCCAGACCGCCAAGAGGCAGCGATACCAGGCCGTCAAATGCGACGGTCATTATTGCCAGGCCCTCGTCGATGTCTGCGGCCCGAAATAATGCCATGCTGAATATCCAGGTTAGCTGGACTACCAGGAACCACATTCCGGTCATGAATTTGTGGCGATGCGTCTGGTTCATTCGAAGACCGCGTTCGATGACCAGACCCGCTCCCAGCATTCCGCCCCAGAGGGCGAAAGTCCAGTTGGCGCCGTGCCACAAACCGCTTACAAACATGACCAGTAAAAGATTGAAATATACGCGCCCGGCTCCCCCGCGACTGCCACCCAAAGTTATGTAAAGGTAATCGCGCATCCACTGTGACAGCGTGATATGCCAGCGCCGCCAGAAATCGGAAAAACTGGTGGCGATGTAGGGTGCGTTGAAGTTGAGTGGAAGGCGGAAGCCCAATTGATAGGCCACGCCACGAGCAATATCTACATAGCCGGCGAAATCGCAAAACAGCTGGCAGGCAAAAAAGACCAACAGCGCCAGTGCCAGTGCACCCTGGCCTTCCTGGGAGGCCAGGGCCCAGTGTTGGTCTATGATTGAGCCGAGGTTGTCGGCTACCACCATTTTTAGGAAAAGGCCTCGTAGCACGAGGTAGCCGCCGCTTAGAAACACTTTTATATGGAAATGGCGCCGGCGACTGAACTGGTAGAGTAAGTCCGAGGCGCGCACGATGGGGCCAGCCACCAGCTGCGGGAAAAAAGCAATATAACAGGCTACTTTCAGAAAACTCTGCTCGGCTTTTATGGTGCCGCGGTATACATCAATGGTGTAACTCATCGCCTGGAAGGTGAAAAATGATATGCCGATTGGCAGGATAATATCCGGTACGCTAAACCCGCTTCCCGCTATCTGATTAACCGAAGACATCAGGAACCCCGCGTACTTGAAGTATCCCAGCAGGCCGAGGTTGATTATTACGGCAATGGCCAGGGTCGCCCGGCGGTGGTTGATGCTTGAGGTTTGCGCCCGATCAATATTGCGGGCAGCACCGTAATTGACCACCGTGCTGGTGAGGATAAGAAACATATACCAGGGAACATGCCAGGCATAGAACAACCAACTGAGCCCCAGCAGCGAAATACAATGCACGGTAATGTCGTATTCCCGGGACCTCGTAAATACCAGGGGTAGTCCCCAGCGCAGGGTCAGTGCTACCAGGTAAAGTGCGACAAAGGAATAGGAGATAAAATTCATGGCGCTACTACCAGTCGCAGCATGGATGTCTGATCGACAAAGGCTCAGTCATTGCCGCGGGTTGCAGGTTTGGGCTTTGATGCGTAGATAGGGGAGATTCGCCTGCGATCGCCATTGAGTGAAATACTCTCTACGTAGTACCAATAGACTGTGTTAGCTTCAATAGACTGATCCCGGTATTCGTACCTCTGTGGTATATCTGTGGTACCTGCTCCGGTTATCGGCTGCGGATTGATGGGTGCAAATGGCCCGTCTTTGGATTGTCCGCGGTATACATTGTAACCAAAATTGGCGTGTTCGCTGGCCGTGCCCCAGCGCACCACATTGGGTTTAAGAGCCGGTGAGGGTGTAATGCGCTCCTGCCCATGCGGGCCAGACACGAAAGTGATCAGCAGCAGCCATAACAGGTATGTCAATGCAATCCTCCTCGGGATTGAGCGGGCGGTACAACCCTGGAATATTACACAGTTTTCAGGCTATGTCGGTCAGAGTCAAGTTATGAACTTTTCCGGCCCGGAAGCCGTAATTTGAGTGCAGGATCGCCAAGAAAGTTGTAGGACTCCACCAGTGCGCGATTGGGTTCTCTTTGCTTGGCTTTCATTACTGCCTCACCCAGACGATTATTACCGCTGATTAGTTCCTCGATAAGTAAAGAGCTAAAGGACTTTGAAGCCGATACTCGCCAGGAAGCCGCCAGCACTCCGATCGCCCCCCGGTCTGGTAGCATAAGAAATGCCTCGGCAATTGAATTCGCCTGTGGATGATCGAAAGGTCCGGACGAGCAGGTCATGCTTAGAACCAGTGGAAGTCGGTTCTTGTTCTCCAGCTGCTTCAAAGTGGTGACTGAAAAAAGGTCGCTGCTGTTGCGATAATCCGGGGGGCCTGTGCGCCACACAAACCGGCCCCCATGTCCTACAAAGTGCACCAGTAGTTGGCCGTTGTTAATCGCCTGTAGTAAATCCTGTTGACTCTGGTCGTTATTTAATTCCCGCTTCGCCGGGTAGATGTAATTGGCTTTGAACCCGGCGGCGGGGCCCGTTGCCAAGGCATTACTAATGGCCTGGAACTCGGTGTTCATGTCAGTGACCCAGGCGATCTGGCTGTGCCACTGGTGCTCGACGGGATCTTGCGCATAGCGGATGATCTTGCCGACCACGGCGCTGAGTTCCGCAGCGGTGACTGCGGGTATGCGGCCGATGGCGAGGTCGGGCCTCCAGTCTTCTCCGGTCACAGTGACAAACCCATTGTCGCTCGCTGCCAGTTCGTTGTGAGCCTGCACCTGTAGCGTGGGCACTAGATTCCTGGCTGCCCCGGCTTCACTATGAACATCCCATGATGCGTCACCGACCAATAATACATAGCGTGCCGCTGGTGCTAGTTTATTGTCGACGGCATGGCGAATATAGTCGCGAATGGCGTAGGGCGAAACAACGCCGTAGCTGAACTCGTCGTAGATACTCTCCACATCTACCACAGACACGCTTAGTCCCTGCTGGCGGTGCCAACGGGCAAGTGGCTCAATCGCTCCGAGCAGGGTGCCGTGAGCAATGATCAGGTAGTCCATCTGGCTAGTCTGGTCTCGCAGTGAAATGTGCCGATAGGGTTTAATCCAACGCGGAATCAGGACCTGGTTGCCCACCAACAATTGCGTCCTTGTGTCGCCTCCGGGGACAGTGAGCCTATTTGCGGCCGTCTCGGCTGCATACTCTATTTCAACCCAGTTCAGTAACACCAGGTCAATTACCGGAGAGGCATTACTGGTTGGTCGTCGCTTTGGCACTCGCAGTTGCAGCGTCAGTGGCTGTGAGTTATTCGCTTTGAGGGCCCCAATTATAGCATTGTGTCCGACCTCTATGACGGCTGCCTCCTGACCATTCCAACGCGCCTGACCGATAACGACTTCGTTCAGGGCTAACTCGACAACGTGTTGTTGTATGCCCGCCGCAAGCGCGGCATTGTCCTGTGACAGACCAGCCAGAGCCACGCGGATTTTATGCGGCACGCCAGGGGCCTGCGGCTCAATGTTGAAAGGCAGCGGATCGAGGTGACTGAGTCGCCTCCAATACCAGGTCTCAGAGCGTTGTCCTTCGGCGGCTGGCAGTGCGGCTCGCAGCAGTTCCCGCTCCAGGTGCTCAAGGACCGGCAACTGGGTCTGCACTGAGGTTGTAGTTAGCGTGCTGTGATTGTCGGCGGCTTCGGTAGCCGGGTCGCGGAGATGCAGGCGATAGATGTTTTCGGCTGTATAAGGGGCGAACCACGATTGTGCACCTGCCAGGCGCCCGCCCTTGAAAGTGAAGCTGTCTCCTGGCCCGAAGGTACCGTCTTCGCCATCTTCAATCTGCATGCCGACTGTGCGATCACCTACCCAGAGGCGAAGCTGGGCAGAGGCCGGTGGTTGGCCGGTATAGGCCAGGGAATTATAACTGACTCGATATACACCGTCCTCAGGCACTGCAATCTTGAAACTGAATTCAGCCAGTGAGGGGCGGGCAATGGACAGGAGCATAATACAGAAAAACAGCCCCGACATTCGGCGCTTGTTGCGAGGCTCCGCAGGAATACAGAACTCGCCATTAGCATGTTGAGGGAGCTCGAGTTTCACCGTTGCGGCTCGGCGGTTACAGATAGTCTATGTGTTGCAGAGACTGCGTTCATACAGGAGGAAAACCGCCCGACTTCCATTTCGGTGAATAAAGTAGTTATGTCGCTCTGTGAAATCAGACTTGTGCCTGGAAATAATCTATTGTGGGTTTCAAACCTTCATCGAGCTCAATTCCTGGCTCCCAACCCAGTTCAGCTTTTGCCCTGGTGATGTCGGGTTGTCGTCGGGTGGGATCATCCTGGGGCAGGGGTGCATATACAATTTTTGAGCGGGAGTTGGTCATGTTCACCACTTTGGTTGCCAATTCAGAAATCGAATACTCGGACGGGTTACCCAGATTGATGGGACCGGTGAGTGCTTCCTCCGATTCCATCAGGCGTATTAGTCCCTCGACCAGATCGTCAACGTAGCAGAAGGAACGGGACTGACTGCCATCGCCATAAATTGTAATGTCGGAGCCGGCCAAGGCCTGCACGATGAAATTTGAAACGACACGGCCATCATCGGGTAGCATTTTGGGGCCGTAGGTATTAAAAATTCTGGCTACTTTTATCGGTAGATTGTGTTGGCGCCAGTAGTCAAAAAATAGGGTTTCGGCACAACGCTTTCCCTCGTCATAACAAGATCGCACGCCAATGGGGCTTACATTGCCCCAGTAATTTTCCGATTGTGGATGAACCTGGGGGTCGCCGTATACCTCGCTGGTGGAAGCCTGCAGAATGCGCGCCCCGGTTCGCTTGGCAAGGCCCAGCATGTTAATGGCCCCGTGGACACTGGTTTTTGTGGTTTGTACCGGGTCGCGTTGATAGTGAATGGGCGATGCCGGGCATGCCATATTGTAAATCTGGTCAACTTCTACGTGCAGGGGAAGTGTGACGTCGTGACGCATGAGTTCGAAACAAGGGTGCTCAAGCAGGTGGGTAATGTTGCGGCGTGTGCTGGTATAAAAATTATCGACGCACAATACCTCGTGGCCTTCACGCAACAGGCGTTCGCATAAGTGTGAGCCCAGGAAGCCGGCCCCGCCGGTTATCAGTATTCTCTTACCCCGGTCACTCATTCCATTCCCCGGTTACCACAACTCGCCAGCCACTACCGGGGAAATTGGAAAATCAAATAAAACGCCTGGGTAATACGGCCCGGGTAGCAAGAATCAACAGGCTCAACAGGATCAGACCATACAGGCCAAGGGTGGGTATTGGCGCGACAATGGGGACGAACCTGTAGTCACAAGTCGTGACGCTAGGACTCAGAGGTGTACAGGAGACTATCTTCTCGTAGCCTTGAGGGGTCCCGTCCGGCAGGGAGGTAGAGCAATTAGTGGCGGGGGTATGGTCAACCAGATCGAAATTCACCACGCCGCCGGTAGTCATTTTGGTTGCAGTAAGCTTGCCCGGCGGTGGGGGGTCGATATTGCCACTGTCACAGGTCAGGGTCACATTCATATCCAGGGCGGCGGCAGCTTTGAAGTCCGAGGGTGCTCGAGTCGGAGATAGATCAGAGGGTGCGCTCCCGCCTGCAACGCTGGCTCTGTTTGAAGACGTCGTGACCGTTAATTTAGAGTCATCATCATTGAGTGTGCCAGTGCCTCTTACCGCGGGATTGGCCAGTACTGTTGCATCGAGGTAAAATTGTTCCGTGCCCTCGACGAGAATATCCTGGGTAATTGCGATCGTTACGTTTTGGGGCGTGTTAAAGGCAGCGAAATTGAGGTTTCCCGCTTTCTTGGTGTAGTCACCCGAGCCAAATTCGTCCTGCGCGGTACCATCAACTGTGGTGTAGGCCACGGTATAGCCAGTGAGCTTTACAGGGGCGGCATCCGGGATATGTGATCTCAAGGTGACGGCTGCGTCAACAGTGCCGTCGCCCTCACCGACCGAGAAGTTGCTAACCTCGACATAGGCTTGTACGTCAATGCATGCAATAAGAGCCAACCCTGGCAAAAATCTGAGACCCACTTTCATCATTACGCTCCTGCTGGTTCACCTTTCTTATTCACAGCGTGCTGCGACCGGGAGTTTAGCAAATTACCCGAAGTATACCATGTTTTGACGCGGGTTAATCAACCCCTGCCGGGACAAGCCACATTCTTCAGGTGACGGTGATCTATGCCTCTCACGTGCATGCGGGATTGCTAGATGATATGCTGACAGCTTGTTTACCCCCAGCTTGAAAAACCGTTATTTCTCATTCGCTCCCGCTCCCCCTCGAGTCTGTATGCCAGTTTATCGCAAGCACCAACTCCTTCATGTGCACGTCCCGAAAACAGGGGGAACCGCGATCGAGTCGTACTTTCACTCGATTGGAGACATGGTTTGGGGCTTGCCTTCCTGGGTCGGCCAGGAAAGATGGAACGGTCGTTGGTTTGAGTTTCAGCACCTATCCAAAGCCGAACTGCGAGGGTTTACAGGATCAGAATTCGATGAGTACGAATCATTCGCGGTTGTTCGAGACCCCTATTCGCGCCTTGTTTCCCAATTTCTGTGGAGGCAGACCGTGAGCACCCATTATCCCAACTCGTCGATACGGGTTTTTGAGTCGGTTGGGGCATTGCTGGAAGCCATTCCGAGAGATATCGACGCTCACTGGGACGAGCATATCAAAAGCGCCAACCAGAACGATGCGAACTTTCTTATCCACGTGCGGCCACAGCACCACTATGTTTTTGACGATAAGGCGATTTGTCTGGTCGACCATATTTTGCGATTTGAACAGTTACAAACAGACATTGCTCCACTGCTCGAGCCCCGCGGTCTGAGTGCCAAAACATTTCGCAACAACCCGATCAGGTGCCTAGAGGCGTATTTCAGTCAACAGCAACTGGATTTGGTCGCAGATCTCTATGGGCCAGATTTCTTGCATTTTTCTTATCCACATTTATGAGCGAAAAGAATGTCAAAACATATAGCCATTGTAGTGCTGGCCTGCGCCTCCCCTCCCTATGACAAGATGCTCGACGCCATTAGGACCACATGGGGGGCTGTCGAGGTTCCGGGTGTGGAGGTATTCTATGTTTACGGCAAACCTCATGATGACCAGGCCGAGGCAGTACTCGCTCGTGCTATGGGGCTGGACAAGGTGCCCCGAGTCGAGCCGGGGGAGGTCTACCGAAAGGGCAGAGTGATCCTTGCCGGGTGTGCGGACCTCAAACAGGACCAGGAGGATTGTCTGTTGCGCAAGCGTCTGATCGCGTTTGAACACCTCCTGTTGGACGATAAGATAGATTTGATCTATACCGTCTGCGCAACGAGCTATATAGATCAATCGCAGTTGATTGCGGCCACCGCCGGGCTAAGGTCGAACAATCTCTTCTATGGCCCGCTGGGTGTTTTCCCCGACTCGGGGACCCCGTGGATAAGTGGCGCCTCTATGCTGTTGTCGAGAGACCTGGTCCAGCGGCTGGTTGACGACAGCGCCACAATCATAAAGCAAAACCAGTTTGGCTGGCGGGACGACGTGACTTTAGGTCATTGGATTGCCACCCAGTATAGTGGTGTGCCGCTGTCGGAGCTTGTAGCGGGCTATGATAGACGCAGCGTTTCGGATCCCGAGCAGGTCTTTTTCGGTGCCTGGCACCAGAGCGAAGACTTTGTAATAACACCACGGGAAAATCATCAACCGCGATCGGGTGTCTATCACTACCACTTTCACAGCCATCGACCTGGCGACCTGGTTCATTTTCACTCACTGTGTACGGCGCCGTCCGAGGCCGGGAACCAGGGCACTCATACGAAGTCGAAGGCGTCGAAATCCTCTGCGTAGTAGTTCCTAACAATCTTAAGAGACTCGCTCGAGTAGTGCGGTCTGTAGTCGCGTTCGCGCCGTGAACAATTGCGGTGCTCCAGGTGGCCTTCTATCCCGTAGCTGTTGGAGAACTGCAGCCAATCGTGTTCGAGATGGTCGTATCGAAGAAGCTCATCAACGAGTATTTCCGTTGCACCAATACCAATCCAGCGGGTTTGAGGTATAAACCAGATCAGACAGTCGCCGACCATGTTGCGAGCCCCGTAGGGTATTTCCGTTGCCTCGAAGAAGCTGCGAGTTCGAAATTCCCCATCTCTGAAGGTTGAGCGAACCCAATGATCGAATGGTTTGTCGAGGTTGGTCAGGTGGGCGTTTGTCTCGCCGCCCTCGAAGCGGTGAAGGCGAAAACAGTACTCCGACAGAACCCGGTCAAAGGGATTGCGGATGACGGCAAATGTCGGCGCACTTCTGCCGTGCTCCGCAATCCAGCTCTCGGCTATCCGATGTCCCGCCGATATGATCTTGTCACCGGCGGCAGCCAGAATGCTGTATCCAGCGTTTTTGCTGATGTGGATGAATACCGGCTTAGTCATTGCTTCACCTGTTTGCGAACCTGATTATATTATACTGCATCGCTACCCCAGGGCAGCAAAGTCTCTCTGCTAGGGGATGGATTGGTCGACTAGGAATAGCTTTCCGTCGGCGGACAGTTTATTCTGTGCGGCCATTTGAAGGTTGTCAGGTCATGCTTCAGCGCGACGCAAAATTTCGGATCGGACAGGTAGTCCGGCACAGGTTCTTTCCGTTTCGGGGCGTGATTTTTGACGTGGATCCCGATTTCAATAACAGCGAAGAGTGGTGGCAGTCCATTCCCAGTCACATTCGCCCGAGTAAGGATCAGCCCTATTACCATTTGCTTGCCGAGAGCAAGGACGATTCCTATATCGCGTATGTGTCGGAGCAGAATCTGCTTCACGACGACACCGGTAAAGCGGTTAGCCACCCTCAGGTTAACGAAATGTTTGGCGAATTGAAAGATTCATTTTATGAGCTAAAAGCTGAGTTTACTCACTGATGACAGGATCCAGAAAAACGGCACAAGACACGAAAACAATGCCCTCGACCGTTCCCGAAACAGCCATTCCAGGCCCTACATCCCACAGCTATTTTTCGCAGCGCCTACGTCTACACTACGTAGACTGGGGCAATCCTTCAGCACCACCGGTTCTACTGGTACACGGCGGTCGCGATCACTGCCGTAACTGGGATTGGGTAGCCCGGGCGTTGTGCAAGGACTACCATGTAATAGCGCCGGACCTGCGCGGTCATGGCGACAGCCAGTGGATTACCGGTGGGACATACACAACACTGGACTACGTCTACGATATTGCTCAACTCGTCCACCAACTGAATCTCGCCCCGCTTCGCATCGTGTCTCACTCCATGGGTGGCAACATTTCGCTCCGTTATGCCGGGCTTTATCCGGACAGTGTTTCTAGACTGGTTGCCATAGAGGGGCTTGGGCCGTCTCCCGAAATGCAGGCCAAACTTAAGAAAGTTGAAATTGACGATGGGCTGCGCGGTTGGATCAATCAACTGCGAAAGCTGTCCGGGTGGCAGGCACGGCGCTATGATTCTCTGGCGGAGGCAGCCAACAGGATGCAGGAAGCCAACCCCCACCTTTCTGCCGATCAGGCGCTGCACCTCACTATTCACGGCGTTCACCAAAACGAGGATGGTAGCTACAGCTGGAAATTTGATAACTATACACGGGCATTTCCATCCGCCGGACTCAGTACACAGGACACAAGTACAATTCACTCCAAAATCAGTTGTCCGACCATGCTGGTGTACGGCGGAGAAAGCTGGGCGTCGAACCCCGCTGAGGACGGGCGTGCCGATGTGTTCCAGGACGCCCGGGTCGAGGTTGTCGCGGATGCGGGGCACTGGGTACATCATGATCAACTCGAGGTATTTCTGGGACTACTCAGGGATTTTCTTTAAGCTTCAAACAAATTAATGTTCCCGGAAATGTAAAAACCGGCAGGATAGGACTCTTTTTATGATCAAAGCTGTATTGTGGGATTTTGGCGGTGTCATCACCTCCAGCCCTTTTGAGGCATTCAATCGTTATGAATTAAGCAACGACATTCCTAGAGACTTTATTCGATCGGTTAACGCGACCAACCCGGATTCCAATGCCTGGGCGAAGTTTGAGAGCAGTCTGGTTAGCCTTGAGGAATTCGACGGGCTGTTTGCCGCTGAAACGGAGGCTGCTGGCTACCGTATAGCCGGGCTGGATGTTTTAAATTTACTGTCCGGAGATGTGCGCCCGGAAATGGTGGTGGCCCTTGGCCTGATCAAGGAGTCTTATCGAATAGCCTGTCTTACCAACAACGTAAAGGGGGCAGGGGAGGGGCCCGGTATGGCGGGGGACCCGGTCAAAGCCGCACAGATCATCGAGATAATGTCGCTGTTCGATTTTGTCATCGAATCCAGTAAGGTGGGTTTTAGAAAGCCTAACCCGCGTTTCTATGAATTGGCTTGCGAGCAATTGGCTATCGACCCCACCGAGGCTGTTTTCCTGGATGATCTGGGTATCAATCTGAAACCGGCAAAGGCCATGGGAATGGCTACCATTAAGGTGACATCAGCGCCCCAGGCACTAACAGAGCTTTCGCAACTTCTGTCGATTGAGGCCTTGGACCTGCTGGTCGATAATACGAACACACCGAGTCCACGGGAGGCCATGTGATGAGTGCAAGACAGGCTGAGGGCTATGATATTCCTGCGGTGGAGGAGTGGATCGGGAACAATATCGACGGTTTAACCCCGCCCTTTGAATGGACGCGATTGGAAGGGGGGCACTCCAATCTCACCTACAAACTGGAGGATGCCAGTGGCAGGCAGGCGGTTGTCCGCCGTCCGCCGCAGGGTGTTCTATTGCCCAAAGCGCATGACATGAGCCGCGAGTGGTCATTGATTTCCGGGCTCGGACCCACTGCGGTGCCGGTGCCACAAGCATTGGGTTTTTGCGAAGACCCCGAGGTCACCGGCGCCTGGTTCTACGTAATGGGCCTGATCGACGGCCGCCCCCTGTATAACACCGAGCAGGTTCTGGCATGGGTGCCGGAGGAGCGTCGTGCTACCCTGGCTTATTCATTTTTTGATGTGCTGGCGGACTTGCATTCACTGGTGCCCGACGAGGTCGGCCTGGGTGAGCTTGGTAAAAAAGAGAATTATGTCGGGCGGCAACTAAAAACCTGGTACCGCTCCTGGAATGCTTCCGTAGAGCCCGCCCAATACGATGACCCGCGGGCACATGAATTACAACAGTATTTTCTCGACCACATGCCCGAGCAAGGCATGGCGAGGGTGGTACATGGAGATTATGGATTACACAATTGTCTGATTGGAGCCGACTCGACAATTGCCGCTGTGGTCGATTGGGAAATATCAACTCTGGGTGATCCGCTGGCTGATATGGCCTATGCGCTTTGCCCGTGGCCACAGCCCGGTGACGGAAACCCTGCCGACCCGCAGCTGGCAACGGGTGCACCCGGATTTCCGCCGCGGGATGAACTTGCCCAGCGATACGCTGCTCGCACCGGGCGCAATCTCGACAAGCTCGACTACTATATTGGTTTCAATCGCTGGAAGTCGGCAGCAATTGTTCATGGGGTGTACGCTCGGTACAAAGTGGGGCAAAAGAGCACCGAGGGTGTAGATCTGGACGCGCTGCACGGCCGCATTGACCAATGTCTTGGCTGGGCCGAGGACGCGGTAAACCGATTAAGGAAATAGTCTAATTCTGCTTGCCGAAGGAAAAGGCTACGATAACGATGGCTATGGCAATGCCATATTCCAATAACTCGCGACTCGGAATCAGTTTAACCGCCAGTTCGAGAAACAGGATCAGTAATACAATCGAGGCAATTTTAACAAGGGATTGCTTTAATTCGGTAAAACTTCCGATATCCAGAACTTTTGGTAGGGCAATCTTCTCATTGATAAACAATTTGTAAGTACCGGTGGCTATAATCTGCAGGCCCATGGCGATAAAAAACAAGTCGACAAACTTCAGCATGTCGATGGACAAATTGTGAATGGCCTTGGCTTCAGGATGAAACGCGGTAATGGTTTCAAAGAGGATTAAGACTGCGGCAGTTGAGGTATAAAGAAATAGTATAGCAGAGCACAACAAAGTGATGATAACGGTTAGCATGGCGAGATAACGGCTACCGATAATAGCTTTTTCCAACATTGACGGTTCCCAGTTTTTAACCAATACCCTGCCAGTATAAACACTATCAATGAGCTAGTGTAAAAAAGGTACATACCGTGGTGTGGTAACGGGGGCCCATCATCGCTAATATGCAGCCCTGACTCCAGCGAAGACAAAACCATGGCAAAATCCAAAGGCATTCAATTTGATACCCTGAGCCTCCACGCAGGTCAGCGGCCGGACCCGACCACCGGGGCCAGGGCAACGCCCATTTACCAGAGCGCGTCCTATGTGTTCAAAAACAGTGATTACGCTGCCGGCTTGTTCAATATCGAGCGTGCCGGTCACGTGTATTCCCGGCTGTCCAACCCCACTAATGCGGTATTGGAAGAGCGGGTGGCCGCACTGGAAGGGGGCGTGGGTGCAATCTGCACGGCCAGTGGGCAGGCCGCCTTACACCTGGCGATATGCACGATTGTCAGCGCGGGTGAGCATATTGTCGCCTCCCGCAGTTTATATGGGGGCTCTCATAACATACTGGCTTATACCTTGCCCCGTTTTGGTATACAGACAACCTTTGTCGACCCACGGGATCCCGAGGCCTTTCGCGCTGCAATCCAGGACAATACGCGGCTGGTGTTTGGTGAAATCCTGGGTAATCCGGGGCTGGAAGTACTCGACGTTCCGGCAATTTCTCAGGTGGCACATGAGGCGGGTCTGCCCCTGTTAGTCGACTCCACGTTTACCACCCCCTACCTGTGCCAACCTCTGGATCTGGGCGCCGACCTGGTGATGCATTCAGCCACCAAATTTTTAAGTGGTCATGGCATAGTCATAGGCGGGATCCTGGTAGATGGTGGCACATTTGACTGGGAGGCATCTGGCAAGTTCGCCACACTCACCGAACCCTATGCGGGTTTTCATGATCTGAATTTCGCAGAGGAGTTTGGCCCCGCGGCATTTATTACCCGGGCTCGCAAGGAAGGCCTGCGGGATTTTGGTGCCTGTATGGCGCCTACCACCGCCTTTCATATTCTCCAGGGCATTGAAACCCTGTCGCTAAGGATGGACCGGCATGTAGACAATACCCGCAAAATAGTCGAGTTCTTGAGCGGACATGAAAATGTGGAATGGGTTAGCTACCCGGAACTCCCCGATCATCCGGATCACGAGCTGGCGAAAAAACTACTGCCCAGGGGAAGTGGGGCGGTATTCAGTTTCGGGGTGGAGGGAGGTCGCGAGGCGGGCAGGAAATTAATCGAGGCGCTGAGTGTGTTTTCGCACCTGGCCAATGTGGGCGATGCCAAGTCGCTGGTTATCCATCCGGCCAGTACCACACATCACCGGATGGATGACGAGGCGCTGGCTGCGGCGGGTATTTCCGAGGGCTTGATTCGCTTGTCAATTGGGCTGGAGGACGCAACTGACCTGATCGACGATTTGAAACGAGCATTGCGCGCATCACAGAAAAAACCACGCTAATCGCTGCAGGAGGCAAACCGCCTCTCGGGAATACAATATGTATCTAGATGTAAACGGTAACAAAACCTTCTATTCGACGGGTAGTGGTACCAATCGCGAAGGAGCTCCCGCCATCGTTTTTATCCACGGTGCCGGTATGGATCACACCGTTTGGGTGATGCCTGCCCGCCACTTTGCTCGCCATGGTTTCAATGTTGTGGCACCGGATCTGCCGGGCCATGGGCGTTCTGCCGGTGATCTGCTTACCAGCATCGATGCTATCGCTGATTGGATCTGCGAATTAATTAGCGCCGCCGGATTGCAGGACACTACCGTAGTGGGACATAGCATGGGCTCACTGGTGGCCTTGAATCTGGCCGCCCGGCATCCGAACTTTGCCAGCCGCCTGGCGCTGCTGGGCACATCCACACCTATGCTGGTGGCCGACCCCCTGCTAGATGCCGCCAGGGATAATAGCCATGCAGCCATCGATATGGCCAATACCTGGAGCCACAGTCGCTCTGCTCAAATGGGCGGCAGTGAGGTGCCCGGAATGTGGATGACCGGTGGGGGGGAGCGCTTGCTGGAACGAGCCGGTGAGGATGTTTTCTTCACCGACTTGAACGCCTGCAATAGCTTTGATAACGGTGCCGAGCTTGCACAGCAGGTTCAGTGCCCCAGTCTGGTGATCATAGGAAAGCAGGATATGATGACGGCCCCGGTAAAGTCGCACAAAGTTGCGCAGGCTATTCCCGAGTGCAGAATGATCGAACTGGAGGGCTGCGGTCATTCGATGTTGAGCGAGAAACCGGATGCGGTGTTAAACGCGTTGAAGAGCATTATTCAATCCCCGGCTAATGCGGTTTGATATTTGCCTGTTTAGGTCTGCAAGCAGCTCGCGAGAGGTATTAGAGTCCCTGCCCTAGAACCTTCTCACTCCACTTGTCACTTAACTCCCAGAGCCGTGCGGCAACATCAGGGTCATTGGCCTCCCTGGAACTTGGCTGAAGGGCGCAGTGGGAAAAATACTTGCCGGCTACTTCCTCGGACTCTTCATGAACGGCGCAAAATACGGTTGTGGATGCGCCCTGATTGACATTCTTGGTAAAGGGGCTGACCAGTTTCATAAAAACAGACATCCACAGGGAACCGCGCCCAATGTCAGTTGTGACCAGGGCACCGGGGTGCAAAGAACAGGCCGTCAGTCCCTGGTCGCCATACCGTCTTTGCAGTTCGTTGGCTAACAGAACATTACACAGTTTGGCCTGGCCGTAGGCCAGCATGGTGCCAAAGTTATCCGCTGTGAGTGGGAAGCGCTCGAAACTGAGGGTTGCCGGTGATTTGTGTGAAACACTGGAAACCATTACTACCCGCGGTGTTTTCGCCGCCAGAAGCCTGGGCATCAACAACCGCGTCAATAGGAAGTGACCGAAGTGGCAGACCCCTACGGTCAGTTCCAGGCCCTCGAGCGTTTCCTTATAGTCGGTGGAAACCAGGCCCGCATTGCATACCAGAATATCGATTGTGTCATCCGCAAGCGCATCGCAGAACTGTTTGATGCTTGCCACCGATGCCAGATCAATCTGGCCGAACTCGACATCGCTATCGGGGTGTCTTTGTCTCGCTCTTTCAACCGCATCCCGACCGCTGCTGGAATTGCGGCAAGCGAATATTACCCTCGCTCCAGCACCGGCCAGTGCCTGCGCCGTCTCAAACCCAATGCCACAGTTGGAGCCGGTAACCAGCGCGGTTTTGGCGCTAAGATCTATCCCCGCCAGCACCTCGTCGGTTGTGCTTCTCGAACCCAGTGTCTTGCTCATAAAGGTTGATCCCATGGTGTTTATTCTACAATTGGGGCCATTGCTGGCAGGCGGACTAACATGAGGTGCTCCATACTCTATTATTTGGCCGCGCAGCTTCGCATATTCTGGCTCGTCTTCGCAAGCAGTGTGAGTGGCGTGTCGGGCATAACGCACTCATCGCAAAATAATTCCATTTTTTTCTATACCTTGCCCCCGGTTTTGGCGTAATTTCTACGCTGCGCAGTTACTCGGGAGTGTGAAACACGATGAACTCAGACGATTCTACAAATGGATCAGAAGACTTGCCATGCCCGGAGAATACAAAAGTAGGGTTACTGGTTGATGTCACGGGGGATTATTTTACGGCAGTGCTGGATTCCGCCGCGGGCGAAAATCGGATTGTGACCGAGAACGTGTCGGAGGTGTCTGGCAAGTCTCTCGGGCAGGTGGGCTCCTACTTTGAGATCAAAAGGTCCGGTTGGAGCACTTTGGTTATGGTAGAGCGCAGTTATCGCGTAGCCGACAAACAGGGGCGTTCCAAGCACATGGTGCAACTGACACCGCTGGGTGAAATTGACACTAAAGGTGAATTTACGCGGGGTATTTCCCATTTTCCGGTCAGTGGCGCCGAGATTCACCTGATGGAGAATGGCAGACTGGAGCGGATCTTCTCCAGCTACGGGGATGCCGATTATGCGGTGGGTCGCCTTACCTCCTTCGGGTTTATTGAAGTGCACCTGGATGCCTCCGCTTTCTTCGGGCGCCACGCGGCGATTCTTGGGCAATCCGGGTCTGGTAAGTCATGGACCGTGACCAGTCTGATCCAATCCGCTTTGCGCAGTATGCCCCAGTCACACATTATTTTGCTGGACATGCACGGTGAATACTCGGACAAACAAGTGGATGGGGCAGTTTTTCGCGCACCTTTTCCGAAAGAGCAGGTGCGCTGTTTCAAGGCGGAGGACCTGGAATTTCCCTACTGGCTGCTGGCCTTTTCCGAGCTGTGTGAGCTGATTATCAACCCCGACGACGAGCACGCCTCGGTTCAGATCTCTTTCATTAGAAACACCTTGATCCGGCTTCGGCAGGAGGTCAACGAGCATCTCAAACTGGGACACATCACGGTAGATTCACCGCTTTATTACTCGCTGGATGATGTGATCAAGGCCATTAAGAGCGCCAACCGTGAAACCAGCGATTTCGGCAAGAAGAAATCACCGCTGTATGGAAAGTTCGATCAGGTGCTGGTTCGCCTCGACAGCCTGCTCAATGATAATCGCTACAACTTTCTTATGAAGCCCAAAAGTCGAACTTCCACCGAGTCTCTGCCGGGCCTGATGCGGGACCTGGTCGGCCTGGGATATCCCAAAGCCAGCGTTACCGTTCTCGACCTCAGTGCTGTGCCCTTTGATGTGGTACCCCTGGTGGCCGCGCAAATTGGTCGTTTAACTTATGAATTCAATTTCTGGAATCCACTGTGCAGGGAATATCCCCTATTTCTTGTCTGCGAAGAGGCGCATGAATATATTCCCCGCGAGGAGGCGCCACGGTTCAAGGAAGCGCGGCGCTCCATGGAGAGAATCGCCAAGAACGGTCGAAAGTACGGTGTCGGGCTTTGTGTCGTCAGCCAGCGGCCGCTCGATGTCTCAGAGACGGTGCTGGCGCAATGTAGTTCGTATATCTGCCTGCGTATATCGAACCCGGATGATCAGGCGTATGTGCGCTCAATGGTGCCCGATGCTGCTCGAGGCACCTTTGCGGCGCTGACATCACTGTCAAAGGGAGAGGCAGTCGCACTTGGCGAGGCCGTTCCCATGCCGGTACGCTTCAAGGTGAACCTACCCGACCCCCCACCCAATTCGACCGACGTGGATTATTCCGGCAAATGGCGTACCCGTGGCGCTGATATCGATGTCGAGAAACTGGTGAGGAGCTGGATTATGCAGGAGCGTTAAAGACGTATGAAAACTAGGTAAACACTATGGATTTGCCCCTCAAAAATACACGTGTGCTGGATATAGCCCAGGTTCTGGCTGGCCCCTATGGCGCCGCAATGCTGGGTGACCTGGGTGCTGATGTGATAAAAATTGAGCCTTTGCGAGGAGACGAGTCCAGGCATCTGGGGCCGGGGAAGGGGAGTGACAGCGCGTTATTCATTGGTGCCAATCGCAGCAAGCGGGGTATCGCACTCGATTTGACCAGCCCGGCCGGGCTGGCAGTATTTCACGATTTACTAAAAGACGCCGACATTGTGATCGACAACCTGCGACCATCGGCCAAGCGCAAACTGGGTGTTGATTATCCCGCCTTACGGGCCGTCAATCCGCAGGTGATCGCTATCAATGTCAGTGCTTTTGGCAATGATGGACCCTATGCCGGACGGCCAGGCATCGACCCATTGGCACAGGCACTGGGCGGCATTATGGATGTAACCGGCGAGCCCAACGGGAGGCCGATAAAAACGGGAAGCCCGGTGGTCGATGGTACAACGGCGCATCTGGTAGTGATTGCCGCCCTGTCCGCTCTGCGATTACGGGACAGCACCGGGCGCGGTCAATTGGTGGAAGTGAATTTACTTGAGGGCTTACTAAACCTCCAGCCCAGCATTGTATCCCAGGCGCTGATTGTTGATTATGTGCCGCCCAAATTGGGCTGCGGCAGCGATCTTATCTCACCCTATGGATTGTTTGAGTGCGCCGATGGCAAGTATCTGCAAGTGGTTGGCCTGAACGATAAATTCTTCGCCAATATCTGTGTCGCGCTGAACTGCGAGGCACTGACAACGGATTCACGTTTCATCACCATGGCGGGTAGATTGGAAAATAATGAGGCTTTGGAGGCAATCATTGCGCAAAAGGTAAGTGAAAAGGACAGCGATGAACTGATGCGTCGGTTTGTCGAGTGTGATGTGATGGCGGCACCGGTCAACTCCATGCGCGATTCGCTGCGCGATCCTCAGGTGCTGCACAATGGCCTGGTGGCCCAGGCCAGGCACCGCAATCTGGGGACTATCGGGACCGGCACCCTGCCCATTAAGTTCGCCGCTGGCAAACACGGCAACCTGCCTGCGGGCGCCGCGCCAGCGCTGGGGGAGCACAGCGAATCAGTGCTGCGTGAATTGGGATATTCCGAGCGGGCTATTGCCGATCTGATCGAGCAGGGTGTGTTGGGAGTAGCCTATTAGTAGGATTTTGGCAGGCCCAGTTTCTTTTCTGCTATGTAACACAGTATTAATTGCTCGCTTACCGGTGCGATGCGGGCGATCATTACTTCCCTGAGCAGGCGTTCCACATGGAATTCTTTGGCATAACCCATGCCGCCCAGGGTCAGCACGGCCTGGTTGCAGGCGTCCTGCCCGGCGCGGGCCCCGAGGAACTTCGCGGCATTGGCCTGGGCTCCGCAGTCTTGTCCGGTATCGTACAATTGAGCGGCTTTCATCGCCATCGTGTAGGCTGATTCCAGATAAATCCAGTTTTCTGCCAAAGGGTGCTGAATGCCCTGGTTCTGGCCAATAGGGCGATCAAATACAATACGCTCCGCGGCGTATCCTGCAGCCCTTCGCAACGCATCCTGACCCAGCCCCACCGCTTCAAGGCCTATAAGAATACGCTCCGGGTTGAGACTGTGCAGCAGGTAGTGAAAACCCTTGCCCTCGTCCCCGATCCGGTCCTCGTCGGGTATGAACAGGTCGTCGATAAACACCGCGTTGGAGTCCACGGCCTTGCGGCCCATCTTGTGGATAAGGCGCACCTCGATCTTGTCGCGATTAAGGTCTGTATAAAACAGGGTCATACCATCGCTGGGTTTTGTGCACTCTGCCAATGGTTTGGTACGGGCAAGGAGAATAATCTTATGGGCCACCTGTGCCGTTGAGGTCCACATCTTGCGGCCATTCACCCGGTAGCCACCATCAACTTTTTCGGCGTAGGTTTTGATGGCCATGGTATTGAGCCCGGCATCGGGTTCGGTTACCCCGAAGCAGGCCTGCTGCTCTCCCGCAATCAGCGGTGTGAGCCAGCGTTGCTGCTGCGCTGGTGTGCCAAACACAACAATAGGGTGGGGACCAAACAGGTTTATGTGCAGAGCCGAGGCCGCCGAAAAACCACCGCCACTGGTGGCCACAGTATGCATCATAACCCCGGCCTCGGAAACGCCCATGGCCGAGCCACCACAGGATTGGGGCATGGTAATGCCCAGCCAACCGCCGTCGGCCATTGCCCGGTAGAAGGCATGGGGGAATTCACCGGTGTTATCCAGATTCAGCCAGTAGTCATCGCCAAAGTCGGCGCAAATGCGTGATACCGCCTCGATGATTGTACCGTGATCTGTGCTTTCGGATGAGGACACCGGGTTTAGCCAAAGTCCCAACTGGCACCCGAGTGGTATCGTCTAAGGACATTCTTGGCGATCAGGATTTTGTGGACCTCATCCGGGCCGTCTGCAATGCGCAGGGTACGCGCGCCCAGATAAAAGGCGGCCAGTGGATAATCGGATGATACGCCAATCCCGCCATAGGTCTGGATGGCTCTATCGACGACCTTGTGCATGGCGTTCGGCACAAAGACCTTAATTGCCGAAATATCGGTGCGCGGGTCGCGACCACTTTCGATGACCTCCGCCGTATGAATGGTCATCAGGCGCGCCGCCTGGATATCCATGTAGCTGTCGGCTATGAAGCCCTGGATAAACTGCTTATCTTCCAGTTTCCCGCCATGAACCTCGCGCTCGGTTGCCCGCTTGACCATCAGGTCAAAGGCGCGCCACATGGAGCCGACACAGTTCATGCAGTGGTATACCCGGCCGGCACCGAGGCGGTCCTGAGCGGCCGCATGGCCAGTGCCACGACGACCCAGGGCGTTGCCCTTGGGTACCCGGACATTGGTGTAGGTCACCTCGGCGTGCGAACCTCCAGTGTGGCCCCAGACCGGGATATCGCGGACAATTTCAAATCCTGGAGTGTCGGTGGGCACGATAATCTGGGTCATCTTGGAATTGACGTTGCCGCTGCCGTCTTCGACTTCCGTCCGGCACATGACAATGGCAAAATCCGCCCGGCGGGCGTTTGAGGTAAACCACTTGCGTCCATTGATAACCCACTCATCGCCTTCCAGTACCGCCGATGTTTGTAGTGAGCGAGGGTCTGAACCGGGATTATCCGGCTCGGTCATAGAGAAACAGGATTGCATTTCGCCGCGAATTGATGGCAGTAACCACTTCTCGATCTGATCTTCGGTGGCGTATTTGGCCAGTACGCTTTCATTGCCGGCGCTGGGCGGTACGATGCCAAAACAGGATTTGGAGAAGGGCGACCAGGCCATGATCTCATTCATATAGGCCAGGGATAGAAAGCCTGCGCCCATGCCGCCGTACTCGGTCGGCAGATGCGGCTTCCATAAGCCCTGCCCGCGAGCATGATTGCGTAATTCCTCGTACAGACTGTCGCGCTTTTCGTCGCCCTCGTATCCGGCGAGGGTTTTTTCCTCGGGAATGACGTATTCGGCAACAATTTTCGCTGTTCGAAGGCGAATGTCGTTGACTTCATCGCTCAGGCTGGATATTGGGCTCACTGTTAAGATGTTCTGACTGGCTACAGTCATAAATTACCCCCTTGCTCATGCGTGTGCGGATCTTGTTGTTGCCTCCATTGTGCGTTGAGGTTGGCACAAGTTCAATGGTTCAGCCCACTCTCGCTAATTAATTCGGCACCTTGCCAGTTTTCTGCGGAGACATTGAGCGGCGTAAAGACCTGGTGTACTGTAGCGCAGGTGTATTTTGGGGGGTTGAGTTGAAAAATGAATTTCGAGTTTTCTGAAGAACAATGCCTGTTGCGAGAACAGGCCAGGCGTTTTTTAAGCGAGCAGTGCCCGCTGGAAACGGTGCGGGCAGTACTGGATGACGGCGATGCGTCCCACGATGCCAGACTGTGGCAGTCGATGGTGGAACTGGGTTGGACCGGTGTCAGTATCCCCGAGCAATACGGTGGAGTCGGCCTGGGTTACTTGGAACTGTGCGTTATTGCAGAGGAACTGGGGCGCAGCCTTGCGCCAACACCCTATGCCTCGTCGGTTTATCTGGCCACCGAGGCATTACTGCGTTATGGCAGTGAGCAACAAAAGGAAAGCTACCTGCCACGTCTGGCTGCAGGGGAAGTCATTGGCACTTTTGCCCTGGCAGAGGGGCGGGGCGTCCCCAATCCGAACAGGCTTCAAACCGTGGCCGTAGATGGCCGCCTAAGTGGTGAAAAACTTCCTGTCCCGGATGGAGACATAGCCGATTTTGCTATCGTTGTGGCTGGCGATGGCAGCGCCACGTCCA
>JABHWT010000265.1 GCA_018657645.1 Halieaceae bacterium
TAGGCGGCTATTCCTACGGCGGCATACTGACCAATTACATACTCGGTCACAGCACGCGATTCAAAGCTGCGGTCAGCGGGGCAGGATCTGGGCTCTACACCGCAAGCTATGGACACGATGAATACCAGCTATGGTACGAGTCGGAGTTGGGAGCGCCCTGGGAAAACCGCGAGCTGTGGGAGCGATTGTCACCCTTTAACTACATTCACAAGGCCACCACACCCACCCTGTTTATGGGCGGCGAAAAGGACTGGAATGTCCCCATTCAGGGCTCGGAGCAGTTGTACCAGGTTATGAAGCGAGTGGGCATTGATAGTGAATTGGTGGTATATCCCGGGGAGCATCACGGGGGTTGGTCCTATGCCAACAACATGGACTACCTGAAGCGAATGCTGGCCTGGTATGCGCGCTACCTGAAACCTGCCGCACAAGGTGAGTAGCCTCACGCCTCCTGCGTACTGACCACGGTGGTCGGTGGCGCCGGCATCAGAGGGGGATTACTCACAAACGGCTGCATCGTGCCTGGCCAGGTAGTTTCGATAATTATCCGCCGAGGGGTCGCCACAGCCGGTCAGGTTCAGTAGCTCTACCTTGCGAAACTGTATGGGGTGGCTTTCACTTTGCAGGCTAATATAGCCCGTGTTTAAGGCCCGACCGTCTTGTTTCTCCGCGTTGAGGAAGCCCGAGACCACGCCGCCGCCCACCTGGGGCCTGGCGTAGTGCATAACACGCTGCCCATTGACCCGGTGCTCAATGAACTGGTCTCCTAACACCACGATATCGATGTGCACCCACTGATTCCCGGAATAGGTTTTGGAGTGCGACTCGATGCAGTGATCTGTAGTCAGTACTCCCTTCATTTCTATGTGGGTGCCGGGGGTGCAGACATTGGCAGTAGGTCGCTTGGCTTCACGACTACCGCCCAGAAATTGCACCTCTACCGAAATGGGGAAATCCTGGTCCAGTCCCATGCTCAGCGCAGATTGGGAGTGAATCATGGCGCCGCTGTTTTCATAAGCCCAGCCGGGGCCGTCGGTCAGTTGCTTGCCGGTAAAACGATAATCAAGGGACAGGATATAGTGCGAGTAGGGGGTGTCGTAGAACAGGTGGCCGAAGCGCTGTTGGAAGTCAGTGTAGTGATCGTAGCTGACAGTTAGCAAGCCAGCTTCTACCCGGAAGGTATTGCCGAAGTTTTCACCGGCCCGATAGCCCTTCACTTTTGCAGTCCATCCGGCCAGGTTCTCACCATTAAAGAGTTGAATCCAGTGTCCGGCGGAGGAGCCGCTACGTGCCAACAATTGCGGGACTGGAATCGCGCCATAGTTGCTATTTCCGGCCAACGAAGGGGCGCTGCTGAAGATAATCAGGCATAGCACAAGTAGGGGGCTGATTTTGCGCATCATCGAAAGTTTCCGTCTAATCCGTCTGTGGCATCTCCCGCGTGGAGATAGGGTGGCGTCAGTGTAACCCAACACCGTGGGCGCTTGTAATGGACGTGGGCGGGGAACCCGGCCCCGATTGTGCGCGGTGATGCCATCGAGGAGAAAAATGTGCTTGAATGGTGGCTCTGAACTGACGGTTGAACATTACAATGGCAAAAAAAGATGGGACAGGTAACGGCCTGGTGGTCATGGGTTTTCTCGGAGTCATAGCCGCTTTGGTTTTTGTCGGCGTGGAGATCAGGCAGTCGCGGATAGTTGCCATTGCCGACAGATTCACCGCCAGGACCGAGTTGGCGATGGAGGTAATGCGCGATCGCTTGCCTCCTGGCCCCTCGGCTTTTGAAATACGAACCAAACTTATTGCCGGCGAAAAACTCAGCGACGAGGAAACTCGAGCCTATCAAATACACTCACTCATCTATCTGTTGTTTATTGAGAACAACCATTTCCAGTACGAGCAGGGCCTTTTGTCTGAAATCCAATGGCAGGGGGCACTGGACGGATTAAAGCGAACCGTGAATGACCCCGCCGTCAACTGGGAAGCGATTCGCTGGCTGAGGCTGGTAAGTCCCACGCTGATTGAATTGGGGGATGAATTGTACGAGGGTGATAGTTCGAGCAAGTGATCCGGCAATTAAACCCAGACCAGGTGAAGAAGCTTCAGTCGACATTTTATAGTCGGGACGATGTCGTCCAGGTAGGCAGAGAACTGCTGGGTAAAGTGCTTTGCACCGATCTTGCCGGCGGCGTGACGAGACTGGTTATTACCGAGACCGAGGCCTATGCGGGAGAGGGCGACCGGCTCTGGATCGAGGATCACAAGATTGTGATCGACGATGCCATGAATACCAGTGGGCCTCGCGTCGGCGTAGACTACGCAGGGGAAGACGCCCTGCGCCCCTATCGATTTATTGCCGCCGCGACTGCACTCGATTCCCTGTCCAGCGGCGCACAATAATGCCAGGTTTGCCACCGATTCTGCTGGTTTTGTGTCTTTGCCTGGCAGGTTGCGACTCCCTGGGCTATTACTCACAGGCAGCGGCTGGCCAACTATCCCTGCTGAGTGGGCGGCAGCCCATTGCAGAAATTCTAGAGCAGCCCGATACGCTGCCGGAGTTAAAAACTCAGCTGGCCCTTGTGCAGCAACTACGGGAGTTTGCGAAGCGTGAATTGTTGCTCCCAGTGGGTGGGCAATACAGCCACTATGTGGCGCTCGATCGCGATTTTGTGGTGTGGAATGTGTTTGCCGCAGAGCCCCTGTCGTTCCAACCCCGGACCTGGTGCTACCCGATAGCGGGTTGCGTGGGCTACAGAGGTTATTTTAGCGAGGAGAAGGCAAGAAACACTGCTGCCATGATGGATGCGCAAGGGCTTGATACCTATGTTGGTGGTGTGGCGGCCTATTCAACCCTGGGTTGGCTGGATGACCCGGTACTGAGCTCCTTTATTTACCGAGAGGAGGCCAGGCTTGCCGACCTGATTTTCCACGAGCTGGCACATAGAATGCTCTATATCCCGGGCGACACCTTGTTTAATGAGAGTTTTGCGACGGCGGTAGCCAGCGAGGGTGTGCGTCGCTGGATGTTGCAACGTGGCGAGGCAGACTATTTCACCCGTTATAAGCGACGTGGGCAGCAACGCCGGGATTTTATTGGGTTACTTGGGCAGTATCGCGAGAAACTGGCGGTGGTTTACAATTCGGCGGCTAGCGAGGCCGATAAATACCGACGCAAAGGCCAGTTAATTGATCGCATGCGTGAGGATTACCAGGCAATGCAGCAGCGATCGGGTGGTACATTGCCCTACACGAATTGGATAACGGCACCCATTAACAATGCAAAGCTGAATTCGGTTGCGTTTTATCACGACCTGGTGCCGGGACTGGAGGCAATTCTTGCCCAGGAGAGCTTTCAGCTAACGGATTTCTATGCACGCTGTGTGTTGATGGAACAATTGACGGTGGAGGAGCGGCACAGGCAATTGGGCGGAGTTAAATGAAGCTCTGGCGACAGATTTTCAGGAAAAGAGGGCGTCTGGCAGTTTTTTTGAATATTTTTTTAAATAGCGGGAATAAAGTCAGAGGCTAGCGCGTCATCTCCCTAAAGGTGGAGTGAAACACCTAGGGGAGGCGCGAGAAGCATTTTGGGTATGCAGAATCTTTTCAGACCATAGAAGTAAGCAAAGAGAGCATTGTTCTCGCAGCCTCACCCACTTTTACCAGATTTCGCTGAATACCGGGTACAAATCCGGATTCAGACAACAGCCCCCTGTACAGAGCAACAGCGTAACCGTTGCTTCTGAACTCAAGAACTTATCGCCAGTTACTGGCGATAAGTTCTAATCTCTCTCCTAATTTAGCTTACCGACATGCGTGAGGCTTCGGCGAGGCCATCCGGCCATAAAAGCAAGCTGTGCTGCTCCACCCACATGCATGGCAACAGCGAGTGATTTCAAATTGGACTCAAGGTTTCTACTGCAGGCGTGATTTTTTACGCTGCTTGTGGGGTTTCAGGTCGGCTTGCCCGGATTATGCATCAATAGCCTGATAGCTTGCGCAGGGCTAGTTGGGTACCTGGTTTGCGGCTTAGTGCGGTCGGGAGATTATTGCCACGCTTTGGCGATCATTGCGGCTTCTTCTTCAGAGCCCAGTGCAATATCGCTGGCGTTGTTATCTATGAAGCTTGCAATGGTCGCGGAGTCGGTAGCGCCAGCAGTCCGGTATTCACTTGAGGAGCCAGTCAACTGCTCCTGCTCGATGACCTCGGTAGTCCAATGACCTCCATTGCGACAGGCAACGCCGCGCCAGTTGTCATCTTTCCCGGAGACTAGATACTCCCGGCACCAAACGCCATCGCGAATCGCAAAACTGAGCACAGGTCGAACCTGGCGGCCGTCTGCCAATGTCTCCCAGTCCTCTGACCCGGATGGTGTCTGCTCCAGCACATGGGATAACTGGGCATCGTTGTATGAGCCAATGTTTGCATAACCTGCAGTGTCCTGGCGCCCTTCGGGATAGATCAGCAGACCCGAAGCAACGGCTAGAGATGCAGCCAGACCAAATGCCCAATGCGCCCGCTGGCGATTGGACAGGGTGGTAGTCGTGGTCTCGGCGCTTTCCAGCATGGCTGTCACGTGGGCCGGCACAGCATTGGCTTCGGGAGTGGCGAACGCACACGCTACCCTGTCGTTGGTTTGCTCGAGGCTCTCCAGTGTAGCCCTTAGCTCGGGCTCGGCGATCAATCTTTTTCTGAGCTCATGCGCCGCAGATGCCGACAATTCGCCATCTATGTACTGTGATAACAATTGATAATCCTGATGTGTCATGTTTATACCTATATTCAGATCAACTATCGTTTGATGAGCCAAAAACTGCTGTTAAATGTTGCCGTGCCCTGGAAATTCGGCTCATTATCGTTCCCACGGGCACCTCAAGTATCTCTGCGGCCTCGGCATAACTCTTGCCTTCAATGGCCACCAGGGTCAGCGCAAGGCGTTGTCCGCTGGGTAGTTCGTCCATGGCGGCCGTCACGGCCTCAATGTCTCGTTCACCACCTGCCACCTGATCTGCCGGTGGCGACTCCTCCATCTGGTCAGCCACCAGATGAGGATACTTATGTCTGACTTCCCGGGATCTCAATTCATCGATCCAGGCATTCTTGCAGACGCGGTAGGCCCATTTGGCCGCATGCGCATCTGCCGGCATTCCCTTATCCAGCAACCGTTCGATGGTGGCTTGCAACAAATCATCCGCATCGGCGGGCTTTCCGGTTAGCGAAAAGCAAAATTTGCGCAACCCACCCAGTTCGGCGAGTAAAACCTCGCGCTGGGTGTCACTGAGCGAAGGCATGATATCCCTAATGATTTATATGACGTTTTGTGAGAGGATTCTATTCCATTTAATGGAATTTTACTCGACGTGATTCGTCGTATTAATGACAAGGCAAGAATATCAGCCAGGAAACCACTATGTCGGCCTTCAGGCACAAAAACCATAGCGAGACTCATGCGCAGCAAGCCACGGTGGATTGCAGGCATCTGAGCGGCGCAATTCTCATAGGGATTGCTTTTAGCTTGCTACTACTGGTGGTCGGGCAGGCCGTGCATGCACAATCGACTCCGGTTGGCGCAACTATAGAGCAACTGATAGACCAGGGTATCACCCAGGAGGTTGAGGGTGGTGTCGAGGAGAGCGTTGAGGAAAGCGTCGCGGAAAATATAGAGGACCAGGTTGAGGAGGAAGTTGCGCGGACAGTGGAAGAGAAAGTCGCTGGTAGCGTTTCGGATATTGTCGAGGAAGATATATCACAGTCTCTGGAAGACGATATCGAGGACCTGGTAGAGGGTGCGGTTGAAGACAGCGTGGAGAAACTGGTCGAGGCGTCCGTTGAGGGAACTGTCGAGGAAGCTATTGAAGAAACTCTGGAGCAATACGTTGAGTCAGAAATAGAAGAGGGTGTACAGGAGACTATCGCTGTGGCCGTTGAAGATCGGTTGGAGGGCAACATTGATAATATTCTGGAGAAAATAGAGAGCGGGCTTGAGGTGGACGATCAGCGGATTAAAAAGGATCAGTGGCTGGTAATGGCCGAGCCCGGGGTCTTTGACAAACTTGCCGAGGAGGGGTATCTGTTCGATACTGTTACCGAATTGCCGGGCATTGGTCTGTGGCTTGCAGAGGTCGCAGCGCCTTCCAGTTTTGATATTTCCCAGGTACGTCAGGGAGTAATTGACGTCGTTGGCGGCGATGAGGCCGATGTCGATTTGAACCACATTTATACCGCCGGCATGCCCGACGCCTACACAGATCAGGGCATAGCGCCCCGTGCCGCAGTGCACTTTCCCAAAGATACCAGCCATCTGCCACTTCGCATCGGCATGATTGACAGCCAAGTAGATGTCACCCACCCTGCGTTGCAGGAATCCCGCATTGAATCCCGATCTTTTGCTCCGGCGGGAGCGGTACTACCCGATTTTCACGGTACTGCTATTGCGTCGATTATTGCCGCCAATGCGGACGATTATAAAGGATTGGCGCCTGCTACAGAGCTCTACGCTGCAGCGGTATTCGAAAGAGATCAGCAGCACGGTGATATCGCCAGTACGGTTAGTCTGGTGAGGGCCCTGGATTGGCTGGTAACCGGTGGCGTGGAGGTGGTCAATATCAGCCTCGCAGGCCCCCCAAACCGACTGTTGAAAACGGCGCTTGATCGCGCTGTCGAGCGCGGTGTTTTAATCCTGGCGGCGGCCGGTAATGGCGGACCAACTGCCAGGCCAATGTATCCTGCGGCCTACCCCTCTGTGGTGGCACTCACAGCGGTGGACTCGCGGGGAAAGGTCTATCGACTTGCCAATAGAGGCGCCTACGTCGATCTGGCTGCGCCGGGCGTGGGTTTATTACACGCCAGGGCGGGAGGCGGCTACACGGCCTCATCTGGAACCTCTTTTGCGGTACCTTTTGCCAGCACGGCAGCAGCTCGTTTGCTGCGCCTGGAACCTGATAGAGACCCACTGGAATTACTGTTTCAATCCGCCGAGGATCTGGGCCAACCGGGTCGAGATGAGGTATACGGCCACGGCTTATTGCGGCCCGAAAAACCGCTGGTTACCAGCGGTGTAGAAACCGAACTCCAGTTATAACCTGGCTGTAATCGGCCTGCGGTAAATTAGAGTCGTAATCGGAATAACCGGTGTGGATTTGAATGGCCCCATTGTCGAGCACCGGCACTTCGAATTCGGCTCGCCACCGGTGCCGATGATCGGAGCGCTCCTCTTCGATGCCTGGTGTCACAGTACTGTAATCCCTGTCCTCATAGCGCCATGCCAGTTCCAGCTTGGTCATTCGCGAAAATAACACCAGCCTGTGGATGTAGCGTAATTTGAGATTGTGCGAACTGAAATCGTGAACCTTCAGATCGGCGTCCTCGTCTTTGAATCGGTAACCCAGATTGAAGTAGCTGCGCAGTCCATTACGGAAATAATAGATATCCGCTTCACCGGTGTTGGTGGATGCGTCCCGCCCCGGCCGGTTTTCGAATGATTTGTCCCAGTAGACGTAGGCGCCGCGGGCGAACCACTTCTTGCTCAGGAAACCCGATATCGAGGGTGATATGCGGTACAGCTCCAGAAAAGCCTCGCTATCCAGGCGGGAATTGATGTAAAACAGCGTGATGCCCGTATTGAGCGACTGCGTCTCGGTTTCCAGGTTGGCCCCCAGAATGTGGGTTTGACGATCCACGGCGGAGAATTCCTGGTACAGGGACTGGCTGAAGTCATAGCTCAGGGACAGGTCAGTGGTACTTGAGAGCGGCTTCTTGAGACCTAATTCAGCGTCGAGGGTCAGGGCGTAATCACTCTGGTTGCTGCTCAGATCAACCTCCTCGACCCCTACATTACTGTCGTACTCGACACCAACACCGATTTCGGCAGAAAAGCTGATTGGACGAGATGGATTTTCCGTCTCAGCTGCGACGCTGGTAAGCGCGAGGGCATACGCCGCCATGATGGCGAAAGAATGAACTCGAATTGTGCACCAGCGCATTTCAATCTTTCCAGAGTGATGAATAAAATAGGGTTGCAGGATAACCAAGACCAGGCTTTGCCTCAAGCGGCATTGCCGGTTCTGTGTGAACGCAGTTGATTTTTTTTCAGCCGGCTCGCGTGGGGGAGACTGATCGGCGCAACATCCAGGTGGGTACAAGTGCCGCCAGGAATACCAGACTCAGAATCAGGAAATTGTCCTTGAATCCCGCTATCAGTGCCTGGGAATGAATCATCTGCAATAACATGAAGCGGGCCGCGTTCCAGGTTTCGGTGCCGCTAAAACCCAGTTGCGCGGCGTAGTGACCCAGACTTTGCATGACCTCCAAAACATCGCTATTGGCGTAAGTCTGGCTATCGATGAAACTGGCGCGATGCATTTGTGTTCGCTGCTCCAGCAGCACAGAGGAAAGGTTGACTCCAAATGCACCGCCCAATTGGCGCATAAAACTGAATGACCCCGAAGCCGCATTTAAATTCGCTTGTGCTATTCCTGCCAGCGCCCCCATTTGCAGTGCCGGCATTACCAGGCCGACGCCAATACGACTTAAAACCACCCAGTATGCCAGGGTCCAGAACGAGGTGCTCGCGTCGGCACTGGCCAGCAGCCAAAAGGCCAGCGCAAAAAAGGCGGAGCCGACAGTAATTAGCATTCGCTGATCGTAGCGGTCTGCCAACCGGCCCGACAAGGGGAATATAAGCACCATAATGAAACCCGCGGGCATGAGCAAAAAGCCGGATGCAGTCGCGGTCAAATGCTGCACCAACTGCAGAAACAGCGGCACCAAATAGGTCGAGGCATAGAGACCGGCACCAAACACAAAACCCACCGTGCTTATAATGGCAAAGTTACGCTGCGCGAACAGTTCCAGTGCCAGCAGAGGGTGACTTTGACGGCGCTCCCAGCTCACAAATAGAGTGCCGAACAGTACTGCTATGAAAAAATGCCCCAGGATACGGTTGGAATTCCAGCCGTCTTGCTCTCCGTTGCTGAGGGCTATCAGAAGGCTGATTAGTGCAATGGTTAGCAGGATCAAGCCGAACCAGTCAAAGGGCGCAGGTTTTGATTCGCCACGTCCGGGCAGGAATATAGAGCCCAGTATCAGGCTCATAACAGAGAAGGGCGCTCCTAGATAAAACACGTAGCGCCAGCTAAGAGCGTCCACCGCCAAACCGCCGGCGGCCGGACCAATGGCTGGTGCCAGGATAATGCCAATTGCGCTAATTCCCATGGCAAGTCCTCGCTTGCCCAGCGGGAAGACCTGGAAAATCACCGTCATCGACAAAGGTGTTAGCAGGCCTGCTGGAATGCCCTGCAGGATTCGGGAAACCACCATGGTCTCCAGGTTGGTAGCAAGCCCCCCCATTAGCGAGCCCAAAAGAAATATGCTCATACCCAGTAGCACAGTGCCACGCAAACCGATTCTGCTTACCATCCACGCACTGCACAACATCGAGATAGTAGCGGCCGCCAGGTTGGCAGTCGCCAACCATTGTGCATCATCCTGACCGATACCAAAGGCTCCCATGATGTCCGGTACGGCAACATTGATAATGGTGCTTGCCAGAACTGCCGCGATATTGGCGGATACCACGGCCAGCATGGCGTACCAGCGGTAGGCGATACCAAAGCGGTGAAACAAGGGATGCAGTTCCGGCGTCGCCTTAATCTCGACGATATAGGCATCGACCTCAGTCGATCTCAATGGCAACCTCGACCATCATGCCGGGGCGCAATAGATTACCGCTTTGCTCGATGGATATCTCAATGGGTATTCGTTGGGTTACCTTGGTGAAATTACCGCTGGGGTTGGCACTGGGCAGCAGGGAGAATTGGCTGGTAGCAGTATTACCAATGCGCGTGACCTGGCCATAAAAATCCATGTCGGGATAGGCATCGACAGAAATGCCCACCCGATTTCCCTTGCGTAAGTGGCGTACTTCCGTTTCCTTGATATTGGCCTTGATCCAGACTTTGGCCGGATTGTGCATTAATATCAGACGTTGTCCCGGTACCACGTATTCACCCAGGTCGGCATATACCTGGTCCACGATTCCGGCCGAGGGCGCTCTGATGCGCAGGTTTTCAATAACTATCTCCTGTCTGGTTATTTGCGCCGCTATTCGTTGTTTGTCGAAAATCTGAGCCCGTAGCTCTTTGGCCAGCACGGCGAGCTCCGTTTGGTCGGCCTCGGCCTCTACAACGGCCGCCTCGGCGCTGGCTACTCCGGCCTCGACACGCTGAAATTGTTGTTCGGCCCGCTGCCGGGCATTGCGCGTATTTTCCCAGGACTGCCGGGATATAATCTTGCGTTTCAACAGTGACTCCGAGCGCTCCCACTCGGCCTGACGAAACTCGAGGTCGGCCTTGGCCGAGGCCAGTTCTGCCTGGACCGCCAACAACTGCGACAGTTTGGCCTGCATGTGCCCTCCGGTCTGGAGGTCGACTCGCTCTACCTGGGCTTCGACTTTTTCATAAACTGACTGGCGTCCCATCAGCTGGGCGTTGAGTTCGTCCAGAACCAGGCGTGCTTCCCGGTCGTCGATCTGGGCTATTACGTCACTGGTATTGAGACTATCGCCCTCTCGAACTGGAAATGCGATAACCTGACCGGCTATTTTTGCACTGACCTCTATCATATGCGCCGCTATCCGTGCATCGTCACTGTAGACGTGCGCGGCCCGCTGCTGAACCCAGAAAGCGCCGACAATGCTCAGGGCGATGGCTGTGCACCACAGGACAATCTGCTTTAAAAGTGCGTAGCGCGGCGTCGGTGGAGGCTGTTCATCTTGTTGTGCCATACAGGTATTATGGTCTATTTGGGCGGGCGCGACAGCGGAGACCCGGTTTCATGCGCTACTGGTATAACAAGTAATACGCGAACATCAGGGAATTAATCTGGCTACCCCTCTATTGCGGCTGTCCGCAGCTGCCTGCACCTTTTCCCCTTCAATGCGGATGACCTGAATGTCACCCAGGTTGCCCCAGCTGTTGGGCTCTACGATGTAACCCATGGCCTGGAGTTTTGTGCGGGTGGTGCTGGTAATTTCGCGGCGGTCGTGGCGTATCAAGGTGGCATCGGGTAGCTGGTGGTGAAAGCGGGTGGCATCGACCGCTGCCTGAAGAGGCATGCTGAAGTCGTAGAGATTGAGAATTACCTGCATAACAGATGTGAAAATAGTACTGCCGCCGGGCGTTCCAATGACCAGCGCTGGTTTGTTTTTGTGAAGAAAAATGGTGGGGGTCATGGAAGACAGCATTCGCTTGCCGGGCGCAATGGCATTGCGCGCATTGCCGATTACGCCAAATTTGTTGGGCACCCCAACTTTGGCACTGAAGTCATCCATTTCGTTGTTCAGTAGGAAACCGGCGCCCTCTACCACCACGCCGGAGCCAAAATCCCAGTTAAGCGTGTAGGTGAGCGACACCGCATTGCCCTTGCTATCGAGAATCGAAAGGTGGGTCGTGTCTGTAGACTCGAGGCCCGGTGGCACTGCGATTGCAGGAGAAATCTGCGTAGGGTTGATCTGTGTGGCACGAGCTGCCAGGTAATTCATGTCGAGCAGCTCTGCAATGGGCACTTCGACAAAATCGGGGTCGGCAAGGTATTGGGCACGATCGGCAAAAACCCGTTTCTCGATCTCGGCCAACAGGTGAATATACCGGGGAGAGTTGTGCCACAGGTCCTTGAAATGTACATCGGCGAAATCGCGCATTTGCAGAAGCTGGATCAGGGCCACGCCACCGGAACTGGGCGGCGGTGCGGATAAAATTGTGTAGCCGCGCCACTGCGCCTGAATCGGGTTGCGCCAGACAGCCTTATAGGCAGCCATATCCGCCAGTGTAATAAGACCATTGGTTTTGACCATCTGGGCGGTTATCTGGCGCGCAATTTTACCGTGATAAAAGTCATCCGGGTCGTGTGCAATCCGCTCCAGGGTCGCTGCCAGTTGAAGCTGGCGGAATATCTCGCCGGTGCGTAGGCCGCCAAAATAATTGGCGAAATTGGTTTTGTTGCCAATCTCGGCACTTCTTTCTTTTGCATGCCTGGCTAATGCCGCCGGCACCGCGAAGCCATCTC
This sequence comes from Halieaceae bacterium, assembly GCA_018657645.1. Taxonomy (GTDB): domain Bacteria; phylum Pseudomonadota; class Gammaproteobacteria; order Pseudomonadales; family Halieaceae; genus JBALVT01. Next base: position 12,062 of record JABHWT010000265.1, read on the forward strand.
GAGCGAGCCCAATAGCAGGTTGAAGCAGTGTCTTCCAGGGTTTGCTGGCATAGCGTAGGTGAGCGCTGTGCAGGCCGCTGACCGTTCCCGGGACTCCCGAGGCCTGGCCGCCGATCAGGGACTTATGCTGGATAAAATTGCCGCCTTCGTCCAGATACATGTCGCGATGGGCGGTTTTCGGGGCGGATTCGCGAAAGTCCAGAAAAGCCGCCTCTTGCCCCATATAGCTGAGCATGAAGCCACCGCCTCCTATATTGCCCGCTTCGGGATAAGTCACTGCCAGCACAAAGGCAGCTGCAATGGCTGCATCCATTGCATTGCCGCCGGACTCGAGCATCAGCTGGGCCGCCTCTGCCGCGTGCCGGTCGGGCAGGGCGACTGCCGCGCTACCGGCCCAGCAAGCCGGTGCCGTCAGCAGTGCCAGTAACAGTAACAGTGAAACGCGTAGCTGTACCATTGAGCGACTTAAAACAACTGCATTTGGATTAGAGGAGTTCCGAGGGCCGGTCATGCGGGCCGGCCTCTACGGCGTACACTAGCTGAAGGCCTGACCTTTCTCAGCCAGGTCGAGCAGCAATTTGCAGGGCTGCCAGCGGTCGTTGCCTGTTTTTTGCTGGTACTCGCGCATGGTGGCCACCACATTATCCAGGCCTATACTGTTGGCATAGTGCATGGGACCCCCTCGATAGATAGGCCAACCGTAACCGTAGACCCAGGTAACGTCGATATCGCTGGCGCGAATAGCGATTCCCTCCTCCAGGATTTTGGCCCCTTCGTTGATCATCGGGTAAATGCAGCGTGCCAGGATCTCCTCATCCGAAATATCGCGACGTTCCTGTCCGGCTCGGGCTGAGAACTCCATGATGATGTCCTCTACCACGGACGATGGTGAGGGCACCCGGTTGTCGTCGTAATCGTAGTAGCCCGCTTTTGTCTTCTGACCACGACGGTCGAGTTCGCACAGGCAGTCGCGGATGGTCTCTCCTTTGGATGTCTCCCTGCTCCAGCCTATATCCAGGCCAGCCAGGTCGCTCATCTGGAAGGGGCCCATGGGCATGCCAAAATCAAACAGTACTTTGTCTATCTGGTGGGGCAGGGCACCCTCTAGGATTAATTGCTGGGCCTGCTCCTGACGCTGGTACAGGATGCGGTTGCCCACGAAGCCAGGGCATACGCCCACTAATACCGCCGTTTTGCGAATGTGTTTGGCGAAAGACATGCAGGTTTTAATCACATTCTTGGCAGTTTTGTCTCCCCTGACGATTTCAACCAGTTTCATTACATTGGCCGGAGAGAAAAAGTGCAGGCCGATAACAGATTCCGGCCGATCGGTTGCAGCAGCTATTTCATTCAGGTTTAGACCGGAAGTATTAGAGGCGAGAATGGCGCCGGGTTTGACGATCCTGTCCAGGGCGCTGAATATCTCCTTTTTGATGGCCATATTTTCAAATACGGCTTCAATCACCAGGTCACAATCCGCCAGGTCTGCCATGTCCAGGGAGCCTGTGATCAGCCCGCAGCAGGTCTCCACCGTCTCGTCGCTGATGCGACCTTTGCGTGCGCTGTTCTCGTAGTTTTTGCGAATAATACCCAGGCCACGCTCCAGCGCCTCGGCTTTGGTCTCCACAATCGCAACCGGAATACCCACGCTGGCCATATTCATCGCGATACCA
>JABHWT010000333.1 GCA_018657645.1 Halieaceae bacterium
ATTCTTTCCGATATAATCGAGGAGGCACTGGACGTTTTCGACCGCTTTGCTGGCGATGATGACGACGAGTGACAGTGAGCCGCCCTACAAGAGCGGCTTCAACTCCGACTACAAAGACAGGCGAGCCGAGTGCGATGGTGGTGCACAGATAGCCGAGACAAAGTATGCCGGCCGCCAGTTTTTTGCGGGTACCCTGACCGGAGATTATCGCGACTTTGGGAGCTATCCCTGGCGTTGGTATTTACTGGCCCAACTGACAGCAAAGCCGGAGGCCTTCCCCCAGGAGGCGGTCTGGTGTGATGAGGGAAGCCTTATCCTGATGGACTCATAGAGAGAGATGACGACGATGCGAATTGTAGTGTGTGTAAAGGAAGTACTGGACCCGGACGCGGTTAATAATTATGCCCTGGCGGGAAACCTGACGATTGGCGACGACGGCAAAACACTGCAGGTATCTGCTATCCCACAGATCATGAACGGCTTCGACGAGCAGGCCATGGAAGCCGCGCTGAAAATACGTGATAGCGGCCTGGATTGCACCATTTGTGCAGTGTCCATTGGCCCGAATCAAAAGTCTCTCCTTAAACACTGTGCCGCTCTGGGTGCGGATGAGACAGTTGCCATTGACGCCGACCTGGGTGCATTGGACAGCCAGGTCACAGCCAACATTCTGTGTGCGTATATCAATAGTAGCGGGGGTGCAGACCTGATACTCTGTGGTCGCCAGGCCTCCGATGACGACCAGGGCGTCGTTCCCGCATTAATCGGAGAGATTCTGGGCTTGCCTATAGCACCTCTGGCCCGCGCCATCGAAGTGAGTGACTCGACATTAACAGTCACCCGGGCCACACCGGATGGCGATGAGATCGTCCAGGGCGCGACGCCGGCGGTCGTTACAATCAGCAATGAGCTGGGTGACCCGCGGTTCCCGACCGCAAAGGGTAAAATGGCAGCTCGCAAGAAAAAACCCACCCAGGTTGCCATTGGTGACCTGGGGCTGTCTCCAGAGCAGTTGACACCGCGCATTGTGCTGAACCGGCAATATGTACCCCAGGTGCAGGGCAATTGCGAGTTCATCGATGGCACCCCGGCGGAGGCGGCCAGAGCATTGATCGACAAGCTACGCCAGGACAGCCTGATCTAGAGTGGTACTACCACCACCATGAAAATCTACACCACCGCACCACTGGAAGACCCGCGCAAGGCGCGCACAATCTATCGGCAACTCGAAGAGATTGGCTACGATGGTGGTTTCTCTTTCGAGGCAAAACACGACCCATTCCTCACCCTGGCGGTGGCTTCTGAGCACACGGACACACTCCAGCTAGGTACCGCAATCACTATTGCCTTTGCCCGCAACCCGATGAACCTGGCCAACCTCGGCTACGATATGCAATCCATCAGCGGCGGCCGCTTTATTCTCGGTCTGGGTACCCAGGTACGTCCCCATATCGAAAAACGTTTCAGTTCCACCTGGTCCCACCCGGCGGCCAGAATGCGGGAAATAGTCATGGCCATTCGCGCCATCTGGGATTGCTGGGAAGGCAATAGCAAACTGAATTTCAAGGGCCGATTTTATAACCACACGCTAATGATTCCCGCCTTCAATCCCGGGCCGAATCCCTTCGGACCGCCTCCCATATTCACGGGTGGCTTCGGTCCGTTGATGATACAGGTGGCCGGTGAGGTGGCCGATGGTTTTATCGCGCACCCGTTCAACTCTCGCAAGTCGTTATTGGAGAACGCGCTGCCGGCGCTGAACAAAGGCCTGGCAAAATCTGGAAGAAACCGCGATGACCTGGAAGTGATGTGCGCGACCCTGATCATAACGGCCGATACCGAAGAGGCCATGGCCGCATCCAAGCTGGCCGCCAGAAAACAACTGGCGTTCTACGGTTCTACACCGGCTTACTTACCCACCCTGTTATGTCACGGATGGGAGGATGTACACAGGGAACTGAATGCACTGTCCAAACAGGGGCGGTGGGATGACATGACCGACCTGATCAGCGATGAAATCCTGGAAACAATCGCCGTTGTCGGCGAGCGCCATGAAATTGCGGACAAACTCACTACCCGCCTGGCTGGGGTTGCCGACAGTGTCAGTCTAACCCATAACCGCTGCCCCGACCCAGGTTTCTGGGCCGATATTGTCGCTGAGCTGAAAGGACATACACGGTGACCGGCGCCAATAATCTACAAAATAAGGCACAAAGTGCGATCACTACAGCGGGTTATTCCTATTATGTCTTGTGCCTGCTTTCAACTGTCTATGTGTTCAATTTTATAGATCGCCAGATTCTGGCCATGTTGATCGAGCCTATCAAGCAGGAGTTCGGGGTCTCGGACACCGCTATGGGTTTTTTGTCGGGGTTCGCCTTTGCGTTTTTTTACACGCTGGCCGGGATCCCCATTGCCCGCTGGGCGGATCATCGCTCTCGCCGCCTGATTATCACGCTCGCGGTGACAGTATGGAGCCTGATGACAGCGGCCTCAGGCCTCGCCAGAAGCTTTGCCCAATTGGCTGCAATTCGCGTCGTTGTCGGTATTGGCGAGGCCGGCGGCACGCCGCCTTCCCACTCGCTGCTGTCGGATTATTTCCCGCAGGATAAACGCGCCACGGCCCTGGGTCTCTACGCCTGTGGCGTCTATGTAGGTTCGGCCCTGGCATTTCTGGCCGGAGGCTACCTGGTGGCAAACTACAGTTGGCGAGTGGCCTTTTTCCTGGTGGGACTGCCGGGTGTGTTACTCGCTCTGCTGGTGTGGTTTACAGTGAAAGAGGCACCTCGAGGGCAGGCGGAGGTAAACCAGGCAACGGTTGAAAACGCCACCCTGGCAGAGACCCTGAAATTCCTCATATCTCGGCGGTCATTCGTTTACATCGTACTTGGGTCCTCGGTTCAATCATTGTCTGGCTACGGAATCCTGACCTGGGGACCGACCTTTTTATCGCGTGTGCACGCGATGGGTTGGGTAGACATTGGCATCATGTTGGGCTGGACCGTGGGCCTGGCAGGCTGTGCCGGCGCACTGATCGGGGGCAAAATTACCGATAGAATAGGCTCTCGAAACGCCGCCTGGTACATGCGCCTTCCGGCACTGGAATCACTGTTGGGCGTCCCTTTCGCGGCGGGTTTCGTATTGTTAGACAACGCGCAGCTTGCTGTTCTGTGCTTTGTTCCCTTTTACTTTCTCGGCGCCATGTATGTGGGACCCATGCACTCCATGATACAAAGCCTGGCAAGAGTCCGTATGCGAGCTACCGCCTCGGCAATCCTGCTATTTGTGGTCAACATCGTCGGCCTGGGTCTTGGGCCGCTGATAGTGGGTGCACTGAATGACTACGTATTCGGGCCCGTTTATGGAGAGATGGCTATACGCTACTCTCTGCTGACCCTGTCTATTCTTGGGGGAATGGCCTCGATCCTGTTCTGGCAGGCATCACGTTCATTGGTGGCCGATCTGGCCGGCCGCGACAAGGCCTAGCAGCGCGTTATCCCAAATGGGGTAGTACTTCTTTTTCCAGCAGATGCAGGCTTTGCCAGCCTATTTCAGGATCCAGACCAGCCAGCAACGGATGAAAAAACAACCAGCCCTGAGGCCCCAGGGCATCGGCATAGTCCAGGCACTGCCGGGGCGTCAGCACTTCATAGAGGCCCATTTCTCTCAACTGCCCTGAGTCCTCAATGGGTTGATAGGGGCCCGTGGTCCCGGTTTCGGCGTACCAGCGCGCGTAAGCGTTGGTTTCGTGCAATGCATGGGGCGCAATTTTATCCCACATTGTTTCCGGGTCTTCGGCGACGAATATTGCAGTGCTACCAACCACCCGATCATCGGCAGGACTCTTGCCCAGTTTCAGGCACTCCTGCCGATATTTCTCATACAGCTCGGGAACCGCAGGTACAAAACCATCGCCAATGCGGGCCGCTCGCCTGGCCGCCGCCGCACTGGAGCCACCAAGTAGAACCGTGGGCCCCCCTTCCTGGAGAGGCTTCGGGGTTATTTTTACGGTTCTACCGCAATACTCAAAGGGTTCTCCACGCCAGGCTTTCTTCAATACACTAACGCCCTCCTCGAGCGCCTGGCCGCGGTCCGCCAAAGATCGATCAAACAGGGCGAACTCGGAGGGTAGAAAACCCGCCACCAGTACCAGATCTACTCGACCATCGGAAAGATGGTCCAGTACAGCCATATCCTCGGCAACACGCAGGGGATCGTGCAGAGGCAGCACCAGAGCCGATATTCGGACCCGAAGGTTTCTGGTACGCGCTGCTATAGCCGCACTATAAACCAGCGGTGAGGGTAGATAACCATCGTCGCTGCCATGATGCTCCGATAGCATGCACTCGGCAAAGCCGTTGGCGTCCGCCCATTGAACCATATCCAGTCCGACGCGATATAAATCCTGCGGCACATCGGCGAATGCCGGTGCCCGCATATCCAACCGGATTACCAACTGGGTCATGGTTTTAGTTTCCCTTGTACTCGGGTTGCCTCTTCTCAACAAAGGCCATGGTACCTTCCCTGGCATCATTGGTAGAGGCCACCACAACGCCTGCAATGCCCTCGTAATCCAGGATCTCCTCCAGGGTGGCTCCCTGGGCAGACATATGCATCAGGCGACGCGCCATATCGACTGCGACGCTGGCCCGCTCGGCCAGTGTCTTGGCATAGGCCAGTGCCTCTTCATAGGCCTTGCCCTCCTCCACTAGTACATCCAGCAGTCCCATTTCCCTGCACTGCTCGGCCTTGAACATCTGGGCGGTCTCCACCATCATCAAGGCAGTGGGCAGCCCTACAATTTTGGGTAAAAAATAGGACATTCCACAATCCGGGGCCACCCCGATCTTGGTAAAAATCGCCGCCATTTTAGTGGTGGTGTCGCCAAAGCGTCTATCGCAGGCCAACGAGTAAGCCAGGCCAGCACCCACTGCGGGGCCGTGAATGGCCGCTATGACCGGCTTATCGACCTGCATTAACTGGCGCACGACTTCAAAGAATGGCCCACCCGGCGACTTGCGCTGTGAACGGGGTATGGGGCGGGAGGGATCTGAAGTGCCAGGCATGGGTCTGTCGCCCTCGCCAGAGATAAAATCCACATCACCACCAGCGCAGAACCCACGCCCGGCACCGTGTATCAAAATGGTCCGCACGCTGTCGTCAAAGCGAAGCGACAGTAATAGTTGCGACAACTCCTCAGCCAGCTCCCAGCTAATTGCGTTCAGCTTATCCGGGCGGTTGAGGGTGATAATGCCCACATTATCCTCAATGCGATAAAGGATCATGTTGTCTTCTTTAGCCATTTAAATTCTCCATAGAATTGTTCAATGTCGGTTCGACCATGACGGTTTACAGCTCGCCAATAGCGGACTCAAAAGCCGCCACAGTGTAATCGAGGTCCTCATCCGAATGCGCCAGAGAAATAAAGAACTTCTCGTGGGCCTTTACGATACCGCGGTCCAGCAGCAATTCGGTAAATCTATTGTTCATGGCGTGGTCTGCTCGCGCCATGGAGCGAAAATCCACGATGGGATCCTCACTAAACCATACCTGAAAAGCGGGTGCCTCACCGCAAATCTGTACTGCAATACCTGCCTCGTCGAAAATCCTGTCCAGGGCGTGCATTAATCTGTTTCCTTTGGCGAACAGGGCTTCATACGTACCCTCGCGCTCCAGTACATTAATGCTGGCAAGTGCCGCAGAGGTAGAAATGGGGTTGTTGCTGAAGGTGCCTGTTTGGGCCACATAGGTCGATGTGCCCAGTCCCGCTGGATCGGTCAGTTGCATTAAATCCTGGCGACCGCACAGTACAGAAATGGGATAACCGCTGGCGATGCCCTTGCACAATGCTGTTAGGTCTGGCGTTACACCGTAGTATGCCTGCGCCCCTCCCAGAGCCAGGCGATAACCGGTAACCACCTCATCAAAAATAAGAGGTATATCGCGCTCGGTAGTGATTTCTCGCAGGCCCTCCAGGAATCCTGGCTGCGGTGTGATGGTGCGTTGCAACGGTTCCACTATAACCCCGGCCAGCTCATCGGCATGCGCGTTGATGATATCCACCGTACGCTCCAGGTCGTAGAAGGGCGCCACCAGCATATCTTGCACCACGCCTTGGGGTATCCCCGCCGAATTAGCCACTGCCTGCGGAAAATCAACGGTCTGCTGAGTCCACTGGTTACTCATCAGAGCATAGTCATTCATGCCGTGAAAACCGCCCTCAAATTTCAGTATCTTGTCCCGCTTACGATAGGCTCTGGCCAGGCGCATGGCAAAAAAAGTCGACTCGGAACCGGTGCTGTTAAAACAAACCTGTTCGGCACAGGGCACGGTGGCAACAACCTTTTCGGCCAGCTGGACAGCATTTTCATTGAGCATCAGGTAGCTGCTTCCCCTACTTGCAGCCTGTTGAACCGCCGCCGTAACCTCGGGATGGGCATGACCCAGCAACAGCGGGCCCGAGCCCATCAAGTAGTCAATGTACTCGTTGCCACTCAGGTCGCGAATGCGCGAACCGCTGGCCTCCTTCACTACCATGGCGTACTCGGGAGAGGGCGTCGGGCTACGTGCCCCTGCGGGGAGAACGCACCTGGCTCGCTCCAATAGACGCGTTTCGTGGGCGCTGCGCGTCCTACGCATAAAACCTGTACTCATTTGTCGGCCTCCGGTCGGCCCGTGTTATTCCGCGCGGACGTTCAGTGCACGCATATAGTTGCCAAAGCGCTCATGTATTGCCTCCACACTCACGCCAATATCGGCACTGTAACTGTGCTTACCGTGTTTATGCTGCCGATTTTTACCGCTCCATGTTCGCATTCTGGATTGCGCCTCATCGGATAGTGGCTGATCAAAATAGCGATATATGCTCGCGATAGCGGTCATGGGGTCGGCCATAAAATCTTCGAACTGCAAGTCGTAAAACTGGCCTGGGGCGCACTGCTGGCGAAAAGCCAGCGCCCTGTCCGCGCCTCGTGCCCACAGTTCCAATTGCCGGTCTGACATATCCCTGGGATTGGTATCGTCCTCAAAGATAGCGCGAAAACCCGCCATCAGACTGCAGTAGGAAGGTAATACCTGAGCGGGGTCACGATGTGTCCACACTACACAGGCATCCGGATAAACCTTGAATAACGAGGGCAAATGGCGCAAATGTACAGGGTACTTGAACAACCAGCGTTTCTCTAAATCCCGGGAGCCAATAATCTGGATCAGATGTTTGTGCTGGCGGTAGGCAAACTCCAGGTCCGCCTCCTCATACCACTGGGAATAACTGGGGATGCTGGCATTGACCTCAAATCCATCATCGGTAAAACTCTGGGCCAGCAGATGTCGGCATTCCTCCGGCCCATCCGCCATCATGAAATGCATGGCCTTAAGGGAGGGGTCCGCCTCGTACATTGCATTCAGTTCGGCCTCGGATGCCTGGAAATCAGGGTGCGCCGCCCATTGGTCACGAGGTGGTCTGGGCTGGGGGCTGTTGCCCAGCCAGTACTGAAGATTCTGCATACCGGGGTCTTGCCCCATGAGATAATGCAGGGCCGTGCTGCCAGTCCTGACCAGGCCGCAGATAATTATTGGCCGGCGAATTTCCTGCTGTAAAACCTGAGGATTCGCCGTCAGGAATTGCTCGGCCCGGAGGCGCCTTTGCAGCAGTATCTGCAATTTTTGCAGGGAGTCGTGCCGGCCATAGTCATTGAGCTTCGACTCGCTGTCATAGGCATTAAGCAATACCCTGAACCCCTCCAGGTAGGCAGGGTCACCAAAGTCATCACTGCCCACCTCGGCTATGGCCTGATCGTGCAGCTGTTGCTCGGAATCTGCGAAGCCCATAAAATGCCCTTGCGTAGTGTCAGCTGAAGTTCGGG
>JABHWT010000479.1 GCA_018657645.1 Halieaceae bacterium
CTGGTGCAGTGAACAAAGGTAAGCGCTATCACCAGGACGGTGGCGAGCCACAGTGGCGATAAGCTCGGGAATACCGAGCCGAGGTAGCTACCAAAAGTGAGGGATGCCAATGCCGTGGGCGCCGCAAAACCAACGGTAGCAGACACCCAACCGGATATAAACCCAGCCATCGGGTGATAGATCTGGGACAGAAAATTGTATTCACCACCGGAGCGAGGTAAGGCAGCGCCAAGTTCCGCATAACTTAAGGCGCCACACAGTGCAGACACTCCCCCGACGGCCCAAAGCATCAACAGTACAAATCCTGAGCGAATGTCCAGAAGTTGGAAGCCAAGGCTGGTAAACACGCCGGTGCCAATCATATTGGCGATCACTATTGCGGCGGCGACACCTGGCTTGAATTTACCGGCGTGGCTAGGGGCAGACAGGATTAAAACTCCCTTATCTCTACAGTGTGTTAGCGAGCTTGATACAAAGTGCCTACTCTGCCCCAGTGTGGGCAACTTCGCAATCACAACGCGCTAATGCTGAGAAACAAGCTCCAGTGCCGGTAATGGAGAACGAGACTGAACCCTGCACCCGATGATCAAATAGCCGGAAGATCATTTCTATGTGATAATCGATCCGCATTGCGATATTCCCTGCATGCGACCCACTCCATAATGGAAAGAGAGAATTGGTCCGCATCGGACTCAGAGCGCAGCAACTACCCAAAACAACAATGGAGCATATCCCATGTATAAAGTGCTTTTAGGTGCCATAGCCAGCATATCGGTATTGACCGCTTGTAGCGGTACACCGGAAGTTCAAACCGGTGATGATGCGGAAGTCATCATGGGCGGTCTCAACCGGGTAGACAATTCCCGAGCGGATTTTGCCTATATCGATCCGCAGGCAGATTTCAGCAAGTACAACAAGGTCCTGTTGCGACCACTGGGCGTGGACAATGTAGAGATAATACAACCCAGTTCCAGCGGCTCAATGAACAGGCATAACAGAAATTGGGAACTCACCGATGCCGATAAGAAGAATTTGCAGGATGCCTTTCGAGATGCGATGGTCAAACAATTGGAAGACAAAGGGGCCTACCCGGTCGTAACCGAGGCCGATGACGATGTGCTACTCATTACCGCGGTGTTGACAGCCATCGCGCCGTCTGCTGCCAGGGATGACAACCGCTCCCGACCCGCCGGTCGCAGTAGGGTCTATACCGAGGGTGCCGGTAGCCTTGTTGTCATGGTGGTCTACGGCGATTCGGAAACCGGTGAAATTCTCGGCCTGATCAAAGATGCCAAGTCGAGCACTTCGACCTGGGGTAGCAACAACAGCGTGTCCAACATGTCCGATGTCAAGCGCATGTTCAGCAGCTGGGCGATGCAAATTCGCAAGGGATTGGATAGGGTGCACGGGAAATAGCAGGTGACCCGCTGCTGCCAATGGCGATAATAAACTACCCACACCACTGACTCCCCTAAGGCCTGGCTTGTCAGGAAAGAGGCCGCATCACTGACGATTAGGGTGCCCGAGTAAGGTACACCCCAACCACTTCATCTCCGATGCGGCAGTTTAAGATCAGGCGGAACCTGCCCTGTGATCGCTATCGAACGCGAATCCAGGGATCCAGCGGTGCGCAGCTGCCGGAGGTAATCGTGTACTTATAGGTTACATTGACAGGCACACCGCGCTTAATGGGCTGCGATTGCGCCGTGCCACCTGACCCGCTTATTGCCTTGCCAACAAAGGGGTCGAAGTAGATGTCAAAGGCGGTGGTTACCGGCGCCCCATTCTCAACGGCGGTCCACAGTATCTTGTCACCCGCTGACTCGCTGGCGTCAATAGTCGCCGGGGTCACGCTCGTTGGGCACCCATTGCTGAAGTTAATTTGTACATTCTTGGTGCCAGCGTGCGCAATAGCGGGTAGGCCAATCACTGCAGCCACCATTACAGCACCCAGCACGCGACCCAACGTAGACCCAACATTACGTTTCGTTGCCGTGGGATCAATCAATCCTGCTTGAATATTCACATTTATTCTCCTTTTGCTTTTTTTAATGGGAGAGCTCACTTCTCCCGCTTACTCAGCTCCTCATAGTCGGGGAGCTTTCTGAGTTCGTTATAGCCCGGATCAAGCACTACTATATGCCATGGGTAGCCTAATTCAACAGCCTTTTTCAGGGCATCCATTGCCGTTTTATGTTCTCCGAGCGCCGCATAGGCCGTTGCCATAGCGCTAAACACAAACATACTTCGCGGCGCCAGCCTGTTCGCTTCCTGGAGTGCCTTTATAGCGGCCACATCGATAACGCCCAATACGGTGCGGAGGCCACTATGACCGCTATTATGGGGCGCATGGCAACCTACTCAGGGGAACGCCTGAAGTGGGAGGAGGCGCTGGCATCGACCCAACGTCTGGTACCAGAGTCAAAAAATCTGAGCTGGGATGACAATCCACCGGTGATGCCTCTGGCCGATGGCAGCTACACCATCCCAACCCCAGGAAAAACCAAAGTGCTATAAAGAACAGCCGCGGGTGGAAAGCAAGGGGGCCTTTCGGGGCCTTTCGGGGCCTTTCGGGGCCTTTCGGGGGACAGTTTACCTAATTACCAGCCCGGGTAACTACTCATCGATTTAAGTTAACTGTCCCCAGAAAACCCAGAAAACACCTCCTCTTAGGCGTCTGCGTACTTATTAATAATCTGTTTACCCAGCGCCATCTGGTGAACCTGATCGGGACCATCGGCCTGTCGGCACCAGCGGGCATAATTAAAGGCCTCAGCCATAAAATAATCTTCAGTCAGGCCGCCGGCACCGTGCAGTTGCATGCAGCGGTCAATGACGTTTTGCACCAGCAGTGGCACGGTTATTTTAGTGGCGGCAATCATGTCAATCGATGCCGGTACGCCCATCTCGTCCATTTTTTTACTGGTCTTCAGTACCAACAAGCGCGCCATCTCAATTTCGGAAAAGCTCTTGGAAATTTCTTCGCGAACAGACTGGTGCTTGCTCAGGGGGCGACCGAAAGTGGTGCGCGATGTTGCACGTTTGCAGGCCAGCTCCAGTGAGCGCTGCGCCGCACCAATCAGACGCATGCAGTGATGCATGCGGCCAGGCCCCAAGCGTCCCTGAGCAATTTCAAAACCACGACCTTCGCCCAGTAGTACGTTTTCCAGGGGTACCCGCACATTATTAAACACGATTTCAGCGTGACCCAGAGGTGCGTCATCATAACCCAGTGTGGTCAGAGGGCGAATCAGCTCTAGCCCAGGCGTATCTTTGGGTACCAGTACCTGGGTTTGCTGCTTGTGACGGTTTGGGTTTTCCGGATCGGACTTGCCCATGACAATAAGAATTTTGGTGCGCTCATAGAGGGCGCCGGTAATAAACCACTTGCGGCCTTTGAGCACCCATTCGTCACCTTCACGGCGAATACTCAGTTTAATATTGGTGGCGTCGCTGGATGCCACATGCGGTTCTGTCATCGCATAGGATGAGCGAATTTCGCCGCTCAGCAAGGGCGTTAGCCACTCTTCCTGCTGTGCTTGAGTAGCGTAATTCATAAATACTTCCATATTGCCGGTATCAGGCGCGTTACAATTAAATACTTCAGGTGACCAGATTACTCTCCCCATCAGCTCTGCCAGAGGGGCATAGTCGAAATTACTCAACCCACCGTGATCGCAGTACTGAGCATGGCTTTCCGGCACAAATAAATTCCACAGCCCGACGGCTTTAGCTTTTTCTTTCAGTTCATCCATCAACGGCAGCGGCGCAAAACGATTGTCTGCCTCATCTAACTGGCGTGCGTAGGCCTTTTCGTTGGGGTAGATATGCTCGTCCATAAATGCGTCGAGTCTAGCTAGAAGCTGTCGGGATTTTTCACTGTGGTTAAACATAGGTTGTCTCCGTTAGATATTACGCCTACATGGCGTAGCCCTATGCCAACCCTGGCTTAGGGCGAGTAATAGCTTTTGTAATGGAATCGTAAGGGCAGGATATCATGGAGGGCAAGGGTCAGACTCATTGAACCCAAACTCTATTTGGGGTCAGAACTCTATTTGGGGTCAGAGTAAAAACTCCAATCATTAGGTAGTTTTCTTCGGACCACGCTTCAGTAAACTTTGCCGTCTGCCACCCAACTCTTCTATTTGTCTCCGGAACCTCTCAGAGCCCAGCGCTAGTCCCTGATTAACTGATTGACGGATATCCGCCAATGGCTTCCCATCAACGCGAGAATCGAACAATGCACGATATCGCCTCTGACGCTCAACATTGCTAGCGCCTAGTGCCAGGTATTGCCCATGAGGCGACCACAGCTTCGATGACTGCCCGAAACCATTCGCCCTATAGCTCGACCAGACATAGTCGGTTGGATCCCGTACCATTCCCGCTCTTACCGGATTGAGCTCTATATAGCGAAGGCAGGTCAAAAAATAGCGACTCTGTTGGACAATACACGATTTAAACCGCCCCTCGAACAATGTGCCTGTTCGATGGTAAGTCTTATTGAAATAGCGCACATATCGGCGACCCAGGGCCTGTATTGTATTCGACACCGCATCCTCGTTTTCAGGTGTCACCAGGAGGTGCACGTGGTTTGTCATAAACACCCAGCCATGAATTGAAAGGCCATACTTCAATGCCGCGTCGTGGAGATAGTGTGCGTATGCTGCCATGTCGCTGTCGCAGGCAAAGCAGGCAGAGCTATTATTGCCTCGCTGGATTACATGCTGGGGGATGCCCGCTGGGCAGTATCTGCGTAGTCTGGCCACAATGTTCTTCCTTGAACAATGATGGGAATGTCAGCTGATAGTATAGCGAGGTGATAAGCCACCTGGAGGCCAGGGGATGGATATGATGAGTTTTTACTCTGACCCCAAATATCCCCTGAGTTTTTACTCTGACCCCAAATACCTGCCAAATACCTGCTCTGACCCCAAATACCCCGAGCCTGGCCCCTTACCCTACCCCGCTCCCTTATTCAGCGTAATGGTCTGCCAGTTGGTGTATTCCATCAGACCATGTAGTGAGTTCTCGCAGCCCAGACCCGATTGTTTATGACCACCAAAGGCCTGGAAGGGTGAGTACTGGTGCACCTCGTTCAGCCACACGGTACCCGCCTCAAGCTGGCCGCCAATACGCTCACAAGCTTCCAGGTCTTTGCCCCATACTGAAGCACCCAGCCCGTAGATGGTGTCATTTGCCCGGGCGATAACATCGTCCTCATCAGACCATTTCAGCAGGGGCAGGATTGGGCCGAAGGGCTCTTCCCGCACAATCCGGGAATCTTCAGGCGGGTTGTCGACCAGAGACACCGGCACAAACCAACCCGCCGCGCTCTCATCAATCTCGCCGCCATTGGCAAACTGGTAGCCATTGGCATGGCAGTCCGCGAAGTAATCCACGACCTTGCCGTACTGCATGGAATTTTGTATCGGCCCCAGGTCCGTGTCCGCCTCGGCACCGTCGCCAACCTTGATGTTGGCGTCGACAAATTCCACCAGGGCATCGCGAACCTCGTCGTAGACATCTTCGTGTATATACAGGCGCTTGGTGGCGTTACAGAATTGGGCGTTATTCTGGAAAGCAGCCCAGAACAGTTCGGGTGCCATAGCCCTGGCATCGACATCCGGAAGCACGATGGCGGGGTCATTACCCCCCAGTTCCAAGGTCACCCGCTTGATGGTGTCTGCGGCTGAGCGCATCACGTGCCGGCCGGTCTCGGTGGAACCGGTGAAAGCCACCTTGTTAATATCGGGGTGACTGGTTATCCACCTGCCCAGATCATCACCTCCGCTGACCGCGCTCAACACACCAGCGGGAAATGCCTGTTGCGCCAGCTCGACCATTTTGAGGTCACACAGAGGGGTATAGGGAGACGGCTTCAGCACCAGCGTACAACCGGCCATCATCGCCGGTGCGATCTTCCACACGGCAAGCAGTATGGGGAAATTCCAGGGAACAATTGCCCCCACCACGCCCACCGGTGTAAACCGGGTGACTACGCGCCGCTCGTCTGTCTCTTCAACCAGTTCATCCGGCAGCCTCTGCGTGGCAATAGCGCGCATCCAGGCCACAGAGCCGAGTACCTCCCACTCCGCCCCGGCGTGGGGTTTGCCCTGCTCACGGGTGAGCAGCGCCATAAAGCCCTCCGCGTTCTCCTCGAGCAGGTCGGCAAAACGCTCCAGCGCTGCCTGGCGCTCATCGACCGGGGTATTTCTCCAGAATCCCAGCGCCTGGCGGGCGGCGCTCACGGTTTCATCCAGCTGCGCCTGAGAGGCCTCGGGCACCTGGGCGAATACTGATCGGGTCGCGGGGTTATACACCGGCTGGGTATTTTCAGTAATGACCGTTTGTCCGTTGATGGTCATCGCAAAGTCTGTGTCTATGTTCATGCCAGCTTCCTCAATCAAGTGTTTTCAGTTCGCGGCGCATCACCTTGCCGGTACTGGTTTTAGGTAAATCATCAACAAACTGCACAGCCCGGGGCACCTTGTAGGCGGCCAGGTGTTCGCGGCAGTAGGCAATGATGTCGTCGGCATCTGGCGTCGCGTTCGTTTTCGGCACGATGTAGGCTTTGGCGAGTTCGCCCTTTGTTTCGTCGGGGATGCTGCCCACCGCCACCAGGGCCACGTCGGGATGACCGGCGACAACCCGCTCAATTTCCGCGGGATAGACATTGAAGCCAGCGGTCAGAATCATGTCTTTCTTGCGATCGACGATAAACACGCAACCGTCCTCGTCCATCGATGCGACATCGCCAGTATGCAGCCAGCCATCGGGTTCAATAGTTTCCCCGGTAGCTTGCTCGTTACCGTAATAGCCCTGCATCACGATGCCGCCCTTGATCATCAACTCACCCACCTCACCTACAGGCAAGGTATTGTCTGCCTCCTCGGTATCCGCAATCCTCGCCTCGATATAGGGCAGTGCAACACCGATGGAACCGTGCTTGATCGGGCCATTAGCGGCGAAGGTCGTCCCAAGACCACCGATTTCGGTCATGCCCCACAGTTCAATCAGTGGGCAGCCGAAGCGCTGTTCGACCTCTTCCATTTTGGGGACAGGCATGGTCTGACCACCCACGGTACAGCAGCGTAATGACGACAGGTCGTAGGTATCAAGCTCCGGGTGATTGAGCATAAACATGTACATGGTTGGCACCCCTTCGAACAGGGTGGCCCGGTGGTCCTGGATACTCTGCAGGATCGCCTTCTCTTCAAAGGCGGGGTGAAGCACCAAGGTCATGCCGTTCTGTATGGCACCACTCATCACCACGTTACCGTACACGTGCGGACAGGGTAATGCGGTGACGACGGTGTCCTTGTCGCTACGCTGATGCATCAAGGCCGTCATGGCCACGTTCAACAGGATATTGTGGTGTGACAGGCAGGCACCTTTGGGATGCCCCGTGGTGCCGGAGGTGTAGCCGATAGTAGACAATGAATCGGAATCAATATCGCCGATCTGAAACTCATCATCGCTCCCGGAGAGAATCTCGTTGAAAGACAACAGCCCTTCGGGCAGCGTCTCATCGCTAAAGGCGATCAACTCCCTGACCTTCGATTTTTCCTTAACGCCCCGGATAGAAAGCGCCTTGTCATGCGATGCGATGACGACCGTGGAGCCACAATCGTTCGCCACGAACTCAACCTCTCCCGGTGTCAGCATCACATTGATGGGATTGATCACCGCACCTGTCTTGAGGGCACCGTAATAGCTGACAATCCACTCCCAGCAGTTACCCGAGTACAGCGTCACTCGATCGCCAGGCTTGACGCCCAGCTTAACGAGTGCATTGGCACAGCGATTAGACAAGGTATCGAGTTCATTAAAGGACAACGCTCGGTCCGGAAGGATAAGTGCCGTCTTATCTCCATAGCGTCGCGCTGCCGCGGCTGGAATATCCCCAATTGAATTGATCAAAACGAACGACCCCTCTTACTATCGATTTTATTTACTACCCTCTGTCGACGGCGCTCAGCACAGCAATCAGGCAAACAACCGCTGAGTGCGCTACGCTGCAGTATTGTCACCCCACCACTTCACCTACCGCACGAATCGCCGCATTGATAGCCGCTTGCACATAGGCGTAGGCCTCAGAATCAGAGTTGGCAATACTGATACGGCCAATAGGCTTACGGCCCAATTCATGGGGCGCCTGCCCTTTTTCCCAGTCCGGGTCATGAAGCTGCAGGTATTCGTAGGCATAACCGTGTGACCAGCGGTTTATGGTGATCGCCTCGACATCCCGGTCCGCGTCAAAACCGTACTGACCGAACATACCGGTTAGCTGTTCACGAATCGCCGCTTCGTAATCGGAAAACGGTGTAGCAAGAAGCTTGTGTCTGCCCAGGCGGTACAGGTCACGCGCCGATTGACTGCCATCGCCCTTGGGCGCAGGCATGTGCCCCATAAACATTACCATGGGATCCTGCGGCCCGGTTGGTGCACGGTAGTTACCCAGTGTCACGGGCGGCGCATGCGAGACCAACTCGAAGAAACTACCGGGGCACTGGTACACCGATGCTCCGCCTTGCCGTACAGCCTTACTGGACTTGAGCACGACATTGGCCCAGATAAAAGGCGTTTTGACGCCATAAGCCAGGCTTTTCTTTTGCGCCTCGGGCAACTCCGGACAGAGGTGAGGAACCATGCCGTTGTAGCCGGCGAGAATGCAATGCTTGCCTCGCACC
Source organism: Halieaceae bacterium (assembly GCA_018657645.1). Taxonomy (GTDB): domain Bacteria; phylum Pseudomonadota; class Gammaproteobacteria; order Pseudomonadales; family Halieaceae; genus JBALVT01. The sequence continues at coordinate 8,694 of JABHWT010000479.1, forward strand.
TTGAATGCCTTCCCACTCGTAACGTAACTAACGTCCACGCCGTCACCCTGATTGGCAACGTTAACAGCCGTGCTGTTCAAGCGCACACGCACTGGCGATTCTGCACGGTCTAGCTGCGAGTAATCAAAACGCGCGGCCACCAGGTCCTGCATCGTACTTCCCGGCGCCACCTCGGGAATAAGCTTGCGCACAAATAACCTTGCCACTGAGGCATTGCCATCGGGAAACATGGGATAGCGATACTGATCCGGGTCTTGTGTTTCCTCTGGGGCTGTCACAGAGTCGGGCAGCCCCGGGGCGTACAAGCCCGGCGCACCCAGCCCTATGGCCTCCATGATTGAAACACTCTCATTACCAACGCCATAAATCGCGCTCGCCCAGGGCTCCGAGAGCTTACTGCCTTTGCTGGAAAGCCCAACCCTATCGCGCAGGAAGCTTGCGTAACTGTTGCTGCGCAAGTAACGATCTTTATCCTGTAGAGGTATATCAGCCAGGTAATCTTTCTCACCAGCAATCAGGCTGATCAGCTTGGCCTTATCATCCGCCGATAAATTCAGCGAGTCGATCATCGCGCGGTAGTCACCGGCTCCGGAAAACGCCTCTCCCCAGGGGCCGGCTACAATCTGGTCCTCACCGTAGCCATCCTTATCCAGATATATACCAAAGGGCGCCGCGCCGTTAGACAGGGCATAGTCTGACGCTCCTGCGTCTTGCAGGGTTTTGAACTCAACCCCCACCTCTTGCAACAACTGGTAAGCACCCGGCCCCATGGCGGCCTGCTCCAGGTTGATACTGCCGCCAAAACTGAGCAAGGTTTTTCCATCAACACGGAATTCATTGCGCTTGGCATGACCGCCAAAATCGTCATGGTTATCCAGCACAAGAATTTTTGCGCCGGGGCCCTTCTGCTTTCTGTAGAGATACGCGGCGGCAAGCCCGCTGATACCACCACCCACAATAACCAGATCGTAGACATCATCCACACGCTGGTATGCAACTGGACGCTGTCCTTTCATCACCAGATCATGGGCTACCTCGAAGGAACCTTTATGGCTGCCGCGCATGCCGGTGAGCAGGGGTGGGTAGTAATCCGCCATACCCTTACCGCTAGCAGCCAAGGCCACAGACGAATACGGCGCCACAATAGTCGCCGCCATAGACAGGGCAACACCATCGAGGAAGTCACGTCGGGTAATACGGTCACTCACAATGGTTCACTCCTCCGTTGCCACCCAGGCCCGGGTTTCAATGACAATCATCTCGCGAAACTTCACCGGCATGGCCCAGGTACCCATCCAGCCTTTGGGCACGTTGAAACTCTCGCCCACCCGGAAGGTCTGCGCTTTTCCATCCAGGTCAGTCAGCGTCACCTCGCCTTTCAGAACCTGTACATACTCGTCATAGGGATAGGGATAACTGATGTCGATGACTGCGGGCATGGCTTCATAAACCACCACCATGTATTCGCCGTGATGCAGTATTTTCTGCCAGTGCTCATTGATTCCACTCAGCACAACTCCATCAGGCCAGGGGGGAATACTCTCCAGTTCCATTTGGCGCAGTTCATTCGGCTTTAACGCCAGTATCCCGTTATCAGCAGACACCGACATGGCCATCCCTCCTGCAAGTATGAGTAACAAAACAACAATGTTCTTCACTGTTTTCTCCTTATCTTAATATGAATCTGCACACCCTTAGAACCAGATATTGAACTCCGCCCTGACCATACGCTTATAACCCCAGTGAATTTGCTCTCCGAGCCCTGCGTCCAGACGATAGGCGGCGTAATCTTCATCGGTAAGGTTATCTCCGGCAACGGCAAACTCCCAGTTCCCGTCTGTCGGGGTATAGCTAACCCTTGCGTTGAGCAAACCGTAGGCGTCTTCCTAGCTCACATTGCCAGCGTCGTGGTAAAAGTCGTCTGTGTAGTTGTAGATTGCAAACCAGTTTAGCGTCCCGCCAAGAAACTGATGATCCAGGTTTGCTCCCACTGAGAATGTGCTCTCTGGCGCATAGGCAAGATCGTTGCCATCCACTTCTCCCCCAGTGAATTCCGCATCCAGATAAGCGTAGTTTGCCATCAGCACCAAGCCTTCAACCGGGGAGTAATTTAACTCTGCCTCCAGCCCGTTGGTCTCGGCATCGCCACCATTAGTTGTCTGCAAACCGGTTTCTATAGTCGTTGTTTGAATCTGCAAATCGTCGAACTCGGTATAAAACACCGACGCATTTAACTGTAGCTTGCCGTCCATCAACATCGACTTAATACCGAGCTCATAGGCGATACTGGTTTCCGGATCGAAGGGCACTATGGTGTCGCCCATATAATCGCCATTGGTGTCGGCCGCCGAGTTGTTGAAGCCACCGCCCTTGTACCCCTCTGCCACACTGGCAAATACCATCACATCATCACTGATGTTGTACTGACCCACCAGGCGGGAAGTAACCTCACTCCAATCTTCATCGGTGCACAGTTGTCCATCAGTGGGTCCACCCGCATCGCCAAAGCCGTCCTCAATCGTGTGAGTACACCAATCTTTCTCGTCGTAACTCCAGCGCACACCACCGATCAGGGCAAAGTTGTCGGTCACATTCCAGGTAGCATCGCCGTAGACGCCATAGGAGTCGTTATCCCCTTCGTTCTCGACGACGATAGAAGCAAGCGATCCCAGCCCATATGCGGTCTCAATCAGATCGACCAGATAATCGGGCGCCTCCGTTTCTTCGTTGTAGTAGCTGATACCTGCAAACCAGGTCAAAACCTCAGCGCCACCACTCAGCCTGAACTCTTGGTAGGTCGTGTCGATCTCAGCAGTTCCACTATACGGGATGGTTATACCACCCGTGATAGGGCCGTAGATGGCATCAACCGCAGCATCGTTATCAGTACCGTCAGCGTCCTCTAAGTAATCGTTTTCACCTGTGCGCACATCCGTGATAGAGACCAGCGTCATGGTGTCACTGAGATTCCAGGTCAGGCGCAAGCCAAATCCTGAGTTCTCGCCCTCTTCATAATTAGGGTGATTAATGGCGTACTTGTCTGGGTACTCTTCACCCGGCTCAACTGTGCTCAGCCCAGTGTTGAGCGCGCTGGTGTAGTTAGTCTCGGCCTCACTGTAGTTGGCCCTCAGTATCGCTTCAAAATCATCACTTGGGTTCCAGCGCGCTGTAAGGCGTACGGTGTCACTCTCCTGATAAGCGTCATCACCGGAATTGACCTCCTCCCACATGCCTTCCCACTCATCGTGCTGATAGGCAAGACGTACCGCAAATTCATCACTTACCGCGAGATTGCCAATAATCTCGTATCGTTGCTGCCCCTCGTCGCCGTAGGCTATTCCCAAGTTCAGTTCATTCTCATCTGATGGTTTATTGCTAACCAGGCTAATGGCACCGGCGGCGGCATTGCGGCCAAACAATGTTCCCTGAGGGCCCTTCACGACTTCAATCCGATTAATGTCAAAGAACACGCCAGTTGCAAAAGCATTGCGCCCCACGTAAGCATCATCAAAAAATACACCCACAGATGGTTCAGAACCTATGGTCCAGTCGTTACTGCTGACGCCCCGGATCGCCCAGGTATTGGTGGCAAGTCCGTAGTCTGACCCGGTAACGCCTGGCACCATAGGTATCACCTGGCTAAGGGTATTAACACCCGTCTTAACGATCATTTCCTGGCTCACAGCGCTAATGGCAATCGGCACTTCCTGCAGGTTCTGCTCGCGCTTTTGGGCGGTTACCACCACTTCTTCCAGTTGTGCGTTTGCAGACATCGGCGTTAAGACACTAGCTACAGCCACTGCCATCATCGTTTTCTGAAATACTCTCATTTTATTGTTCATAGCTTGTGAACCTCGTTTAAGAAGATGTTGAATTTTTAAAAACAAATGCCATAGGAATCATGTAGAGCAGCAACAACATGGCTACCCCCATGAAGTAACCCTCGATCTCCACCGGTGCTAAGGCTCCGAGCAAGAGGGCTATCAGCAAGATCTGGTAGACAACTCCGAAAAGCCCCAGCATAACGGCGGCCACCTTGGCGCTCCTGGTCTCCCCGTACAGCGGTACTGCGGCCAGCAGTGCGAATACCGAATAAAGCCAGAAACCCAGGTAATCAAAGGATGTATAGAGTGAGAACGGCACCGACACATTCAGCAGCAGCAACAGGGAATCTGCCATTTCGGTGCTACCAGCGCCTGCGCTAACCGTGTCTGCCAGCATGGGGATGGTCCACACGGCGATGAACTTTGGAATGATAAATGCCATGGTAGACATAGCTACGAAAAATAGCGCTAGAATAGCGAGCAATGGCTTATTGCGCGCGGACCAGGCACTGCAGGCCAATACTGCTGACAGACTGAACATGGCAAAAATCTGGTTGACCCAGGCAAAAATAAAAACGCCCCGGTTCTCGTTCAACCAGACTATGCGATCAGCGTGCTCCGCGCTGAAACCGTCCGGGATATCCAACGGGAAAAACAGGGTAATCACAGTGGTCAGAAGCGCAACAATGACCGACCAAAACCCAAACCGGTTAACCTGATAATCCAGTGATGAAGCCGCTCTCATAATCTATTCTCCGTATCGTTCCTTGATTAACGCCAAAATCGTATCGCGCACCGCCTGCTTGTCGCTTTCCCAACGCCGGCCGCCGCCGGTGAACAGAGACTCGCCTTCCATGAGCGACATCATGCACAACGCCTCGGCACGTGGCTCGCTCACACCCTTTTCCACCAGGGCCTGTTCCAAGAGGCGTAAGTACTCGGCATAAACGTCTTCCAGCAGGTCGGACACCAGCGGCTCTACCTGCTCCATTGCCCACAGTTGCGGCCAGAGCCGGTCAGTGAACAGCGAACCCTGGCCACTTTCATCCAACATATACGCCGCAATTTCCAGCACGCTCGGGGAACCTGAATCGTCTACCTGCTGCTGAAAGCCCTCGCTGAGCTCCGTGTCTATGTGATCGACAAGCGCGCGTAACATGTCCTCCCAGGTGCGGAAGTGGTACTGCAAAGCGCCCAGCTTCATGCCGCTGGCCCGAGCCAGGCCGCGCATACTCAGGCTGCCGTAGCCCTCGTCCTCGATAATCTCGATCGCCATCTGTAGTATTTCTCTCTTGCGATCACTCATTGATAGTGCGCCTCAACAATTGACATGTCAGATGACATGCTAGAACATGTCGCCTGACATGTAAAGCGCGTAAAGGCGGCACAGAGAACACACCGAGATTTCCTGAATGGAAAAGGTAGAGGGTACAAATCATGAGAAAAATATTGAGCAGCCTTATCATTGTATTGATGTCGTTTTCTGCAATGGCTGAACACCATGGTGTTGAGAAAGGTGATCTCCGCGCTGCGATCAAGGGCTTTGATCACGCCTATGCAAATAACGATGTAGAGAAATACTTTAACTACTATGCAGACGAAGCAACGGTGTATTTTGGTGACGGTAGAGTGGATATGGCTGCTTATCACGAGATGTGGACCGGGTTAATGGCGGCGGGCGGCGGCGTTGAGCTGAACGAAATGTCGGATCTTCAGGTGCAAGTCATGCCGGGCGGTGATATCGCTATAGCAACATCCTTCATCGACAACCGTACGCGCGCGCCTGATGGAACAACATCTACATCCAGAGCATTCGAGACTGATGTGTGGCAAAAGATGGGTGGCAAATGGAAGATCATCAGCCTGCACTACAGCGGTATTACGCCACAAGAGTGACCCTCGGCCTGTAGTGCCATCACGAAAAATATTCGGAGACAGGAGTGCTTGATATGTGGTTCAAATCTAGAGCGGTTCAATTAGTAGCTGGGTTCGTGACACTCTGTGCTTTGCCGCCATGGGTATGGGCAGAAGCAGCTGACTATGTTTTTAAAAATGCCAACGTGTATACATTAAATTCCGCTAGCCCCTGGGCTGAAGCGGTCGCGGTTCGCGGCAATAAAATAGTTTATGTGGGTGCGAATTCAGGCCTTGATAAATTTGTGTCAAATGACACTAAAGTCATCGACCTGGAAGAAAAAATGGTATTGCCCGGGTTTATCGATACTCATGCGCATCCGGTGTTCGCGGCGGCTGTGGCTCATGGTTTTTCTTTACCATACGGGGGCTCTGTTGATGAATGGCTTGAAATCATTAAGGACTATGCCGATGCAAACCCCCAGCTGAAAGCTATTTATGGCCAAGGCTTTCTAGCGGCGACTTTTGGTACTGGGGGGCCCAATAAGGCACTGCTGGATGAAATAGTTCCAGATAGGCCAGTGGTGTTAATGGACGAAGGTGCACATAGCGCTTGGGTAAATTCAAAAGCCTTAGAGCTTGCGGGTATTACAAGCAGCACGCCCGACCCAGTTCCCGGTACTCATTTTTATAAACGCAATGCCCAGGGGGAGTTAACTGGCTGGTGTAAAGAGGCGATGACTTTTATGCCCATGATGGAGAAGTTAGGGGTATTGAGTAAGGAAACTATCATAGCGGGCGCTGATGAAGTCTTTTCAATGTTTAAACAATTTGGCGTAACAACGGTTTATGATGCGGGCTTTTTCCAGTTTGAACATTTTTCTTATCCCGCTGTGAGCCAGTTGGAAAAAAGTGGTCGCCTACCTTTTCGGCTAATCGCATCAAATATGATTCAAAGTACTGCGCATGTTGAAAGTGCGATAGATACGTTAAAGTCCTATAACAGAAAATACTCTTCTGAGCTTATCCGGCCTCGCGTGATGAAAATTCATAACGATGGAACTACAGAAATTTTTACGGCAGCGCAATTTGAGGACTATGAGAATCAACCCGGTAATAAGGGTAGCGTTTTACTGGGTGGGGAGAAGTTACAAAATTTCGTAGCCAACATTGATGCCGCCGGTTTTGATATCCATATTCATGCCATCGGTGACAGAGCTGTTGATGAGGCGCTTGATGCCTTTGAAGTCGCTCGTAAACTCAACCCGAACAGTAAAAGCCGTTATTCTATTGGCCATGCCGTGTCAGTACGCGATCAAGACCTGAACCGCTTTGCTGCTCTTAATGTAGTCGCCCAAACGACTCCGTTCTGGGCTGCGCTCGGAGGTGAGTTGCACGCCAGCCAGCTTTATCGCTTCAGGGAGATTATTAATTCGGGTGCGCGAGTCAGTTTTGGTAGTGATTTCTATGGACCGATCAGCGGTGGCTACAATTACTTTTTTGCACCCCTGTTGAATATAGAAATGGGCATGACGCGCAAGTTCCCTGGTGAAAAAGCAGTGCCAGTTACTCCTCCGGGTGATGCCTTGCTATCTCTGGAGGAAATGATTCGAGGCTATACGCTGGATGCGGCTTATCAATTGAATATGGAGAATGAAATTGGCTCTATCGAGCCGGGTAAGCTTGCAGACCTAATTGTGATTGATAGGAACTTATTCGACCTGGATACCTATGAGATTCATAAGACCCAAGTCAATATGACCATGATGAACGGAAAGGTCGTCTATCAGCAATGAAAACATCGATGGTAAATGGAAGATTATCAGCCTGCATTACAGCGGAATTACAGAAGAAGAGTGACACGGCGCCTGTTGAGCCCTCATGTATAGTATTCGGAGACAGCAATGACTAAACAGATAAAGCGCCGAGATTTTCTAAACGGCGTAGCGATTGGTACCGGCGGCATACTGCTATATGGATGCGGCAGCGATACCGACACTGCCTCGAAGGTATCGATAGGCGCTCCCACAGTATTCAGCCCACCGGATTCCTCCGCCTACTACCCCCCTACCCTCACTGGCATGCGAGGCTCTCACGTGGGCTCCTTCGAAGTGGCGCACGACCTGGCCTGGCGCGGTCAGAAACCTCAGAGCCACGAAGCACTGGATGAACACTATGACCTGGTGGTGGTCGGTGCCGGCATGAGCGGCCTCGCTGCCGCCTGGTACTACCAGAAAAAGATGGGGCCCGATGCACGCATCCTGGTACTCGACAATCACGACGATTTTGGCGGCCATGCCAAACGCAATGAATTTCACCAGGACGGCAGGATGATGCTCAGTCTGGGCGGCGCGCAGAACATTGAAGCCCTGAGCGGCTACAGCGAGGCTGCCCGGGGGCTGATGACGGACATCGGCGTTGATGATGACTTCATGAAACTCATGGACCAGCGCACCCCCGACGACCTGTTCCTGGCCGGCAAACTCGATGCCGACAACGGGGTGGCGGTTCCGGGACCGGAAGGGCATATCACTGTTGGCGGAAACTGGCTGGCCGCCATGTTCGGCGGCAAGGACCACGAAACATCCGTGCGCGCACTACCCCTGCCCGTAGATCAACAGGACAAGCTGATCGACTTTTTCGCCGGCAACCGTGACTTTCTCGATGGGCTGTCCCTCAGCGAAAAGTGGGATTACGTGAATTCCACCAGCTACAACCGCTACCTGGCGGACAAGGTCGGACTGGCCGAAGACACCCTGCCAATCCTGAACGTCATGATTATCCACCTGACCGGCGTCTCGGGGTGGAACCTGACTGTATTGGAAGGCATGACCATGGGCGGCACCGGCATCAAGTCGATGGGCTGGGTGGGCAAAGCCACGGCAAATGTGGCCGAGATGCTGCTCGACAGCCTGCTGGATGTGCAAATGTTCCCCGACGGCAACGCCTCTATCGCGCGCCTGTTGGTACAGAAGCTGATTCCCGCAGTGGCCCCGGACATGCAAGGGCCGCAGGACGTCGTCATTTCCCGCTTTGATTACAGCGCCCTGGATCGGGAAGACAACGCCACACGTTTGCGCCTCAACAGTACTGTTGTCGGGGTACGCGACAATGGCAACAACCAGGTGGAAGTGGACTATGTACAAAAGGGCGACGCCCTGCGAGTAACCGCGGACCACTGCGTGCTGGCCTGCTACAACGCCCTTATCCCTCACCTGTGCCCGGAAATGCCCGAGGCCCAGAAAGAGGGACTGAGCTATGGGGTAAAAACTCCCTTCGTCTACGCCAACGTGCAATTGGATAATGGTCAGGCATTTTCCAAGCTGGGCGCCACCCTGTTCCAGTGCCCCTATGACCCCTTCCAGTGGGTGAGTACATCACCCGCCATTCAGGTCGGCGGCTACGAGCCTCCCCGCGGCCCGGATGACCCTATGGTGGTGTTCATGATGCACTCGCCCATGACCGAACCGGAACAGCCCATTTCCTGCCGCGACCAACTGCGCTTGGGCCGCCATAAGATCTATAACACCAGCTTTGCCGACTACGAACAGCAGATACGCGAGCAGTTGCAGTCAATGTTGGGTAAACACGGTTTCAACCACGAGACCGATATTCGGGCCATTACTGTCAATCGCATACCCCATGGTTACGCCTATGCCTACCTGGGCCTATATGACCCGGAATGGGAAGAAGGCCAGGCGCCCCATGAGATCGGCCGGGCCCAGTTCGGACGCATCTCGATAGCCAATACCGATTCCGAGGCAACCGCGCTAATGAACCTGGCCTTCGATGCCGCCTGGCGGGCGGTGGAAGAACAGACTGCGGGGAACTGACTGAGCGATATCGACAGTCAGTATTGGCGATCAAAATAGGAGATCTTGTGGTCAATCACTGTATTTGACACTTGTAGTGTTGAGTATAGTGTGGAGAGTGCTGGGGGCAGCCTTGATAATTGGTGCTTATCTAATCTGTTCCTGAGAAGGCCTGGCGCACCACCGCTTCTGCTTCGCCGATCTCGGTCTCTGTCATCCAACTAAAATGGCTTTGCTTCTTATTATTGGAGAGCTTACCTTCGTTCTGATGGACCACGCGGACAAATAGCTCCAGGCTGTGGTTCGGCCAATCCAGCAACTGATTTAACGCTCTACATGCATTATCGAAGCCCAGCAGGAAATCAATCTCCTGCTGTAGATCCTCATCAACAGTTCGCTCCAGCGCTTTATAAAGAAACTCAGCTTGTTCCGTGGCATCGAAGTACCTGAAATAAACTGCATCGTTCCCCGTTGCAGGTACATCTGGAACATCCGGCGAATATTCAGTGCGTTGACGTACGGGCCGAGAATAGCTTTCAAGCACCGAGACATATTCTTCGAGATTTGTCAGTATCACAGCCGACACCGGTAGTACGATGCCTCGGGGTGTAAAACCAGCGTTAGTAAGTACTTCATGTATCAGGTAGCGATGAATACGACCATTACCATCTATAAATGGATGAATAAACACAAAGCCAAAGGCAATGATCGCCGCGTAAACCACAGGATCGAACAGGGGCTCACCTGCTTCGCTTCCACCCCGCGCACTCTCCGAATCGATAACTTCGCGGGCTTTCGCCGCCGTGTCGAGCAATCCCTGCATTAACGTCGGCAGGTCCTCAGGACGAGCTGGCACAAAGTCCACCTGTTGACGGTAGCCCAGGTCACCCCCTATCCAGTTCTGTTGATGCCGCCAGCTAAACTCGTGGAACCGTGGATCAACGACCGCATTCTGCAGTTCGACCAGTCTCTGTTCGGTCAATGGCTGCCCAGTGTCGGCCTGGCGTAGTAAATCAGCAAAACGCTGAGTCCTATTGGCAGAGGGCTTCTCGCGCTCTACCTCAAAAGACGACTGGGTTTCTTTCAGGTAAAGGAAGGCAGCAGCGCGACGGAGAAGATCCGGGTCGTATTTCCCCAGGGTCTCCCTGGTTCGCTGGCGCAAATCCTTCCCCACCATTTCCCGGAGAAATTTGGTTTTTCGGACCAGGGGACAAAAATCTGGTGTGCCCGGCAGATTATCGTTGACCCGGTAGCGCGTATCCTTCTTCACAGCACCCGTGGCGAACTGCATCTGGGTATCCAATAGGTCCACATAGCGCATCTTCGAGGGGACAGGATCTTCCAGGGGCAATCGACTCCCTGTCAGCCATTCATAGAGGAAACAGGCCCGACGCGCATACGCCGAGGTCGGGCTTTCAGAAATCCATTCGCAAAGTTGCTGAGAACCATCACCTAACTCAAATAGCAGCTTGAGTAGCTGAAGGTTCACCCCCTCATATCGGAGAGCAAACTGAAGATGGCCCACTAAAGTCTCATCGGGTTGATAGCGGGATTCGAAGAGCTGGATTTGGTGAGTGCCCAGGTCCTGCTCTTTACGCCCACGCACAGCAGTGTCGATGTAGCATTGGCGCCACAGGTCGATAATGGGGAGCTGGTAGGTCTCTTCCAGCCAGCTATAGCCTGCCTTCGTTCTCATAATCCTTTAGACGATCTCACAGAGACTCTGAAATTTTGCCGGTAAACATGAAATATCTACGCAAATTACAATATTTAGATATATTTATACGCACAAAGTTGCCTTGCGTCAATATTTCTCACTTTTACCACTAATGCGTATAAAGTTACTGGTGTTGCGTCAAATTTTCGGATCCGCCCCAAATGGGCCTGTCAGGTCAGCCACCAACTTATCCAGAATAACTGGTTATTGATTTGCACGCCAAACTGACCCTCGATTTGCACTGAAGTCTCACCCACCTGGACTATCTCACCGAAACATTAGGAGCAATCGATTATGGACGTATTCTCATAGCTGCCAGAATCAACTATGTGGTGGGTAGATGGCCTTCAAAGTAGCGAGTTTTCCGAATTACCAGTAATCAAGCGGAAGTGGGGAATAGCTCTCGCCATGAGAGATTCGCTTTTGCTTGCACAAAGCATCACTTTTGGATACTTTATGTGAGTGAAAACGAATCCAGACCAAGTAGCCGCGAAGGACCTGATCGAGACCCTTGCCTCAACGGGGCAGTATAGCTTTACTTCAGAGGAAGCGCGGGAAGCACTGAAGGTCTCTGCAGATGCCAGTAAGCTTGCCTTGAATCGGCTGGCCAAGCAGGGGCAGATTGCATCCCCTGCTCGTGGATTCTACGTCATCATCCCACCGGAATACCGGTCCCTGGGCTGCCTCCCGGCGGACCAGTTCATCCCGGACTTGATGAGACATAAGGACTTAAGCTACTACGCGGGGCTGCTTACTGCCGCTCAATACTATGGGGCAGCCCATCAGCGGCCCCAGGAATTCCAGGTATTCGTCCAGAAAAACCGTAGGCAAATCCGTTGCGGTAAGGTCCGCGTCAGATTCATTGCGCGAAAGAATATCGAGGAGGTACCGGTACGAAAATTCAACACATCTCGCGGTGAAATACGCGTATCGACTCCCGAGGCCACCGCCATCGATCTCGCCGGATATCCCGAATATGTCGGAGGACTCGACCAGGTTGCGACCATCCTTTCAGAATTGGCAGAGGAAATCGATGCCCTGGCGCTAGCAGAAACAGCCAAAACTGCGCCAATACCGTGGATCCAACGCCTTGGCTATATGCTGGAATTCGTCGAAGCAGAAAACGCTGCTGCTGGTATCAAAGAGTATGTCCGCGAACACGCTCGCGAATACAGAATGCTGATCCCAGGAAAAAGTAATACAGAGGGTCAACGCTTGCCGAGTTGGAAGCTCATAGTCAACACAGAGTTGGAACCAGATATATGATACCGCGCGCTCACCCAGATCCCCTATGCAATCATAGCCGCTCTGCTCGCCGGTATCGGCCTGACACTCATCGCGGCCTTGTAAATGACCGGGAAGATCAACTAATTCGGCGTTTTCTGGGCGTTATCCTGTATAAGAATGGGTAATATCGACTTTTTGGACGTTTCCGCCAGCGATTAAAATATTATCTTTGGAGCAACATCACGGCATCCGGCACCGGAATATCACCGTCTGTAAGCTCTATAATCTCTCGACGAATTGCGGGGGTATCAATGAGCGCAGCTAACATTTTAGCGACGCTGCCTCGAGCCACGGAACCGTAGGGGATGGCCAGTCCTGCGTTTACCAGGCCATTACCGTCCTCACTGACAAGCGTTCCAGGGCGCAGAATGACCCAGTCCAGTTCCGACGCAGCCAAAGCATTATCGGCCTGCCTTTTCACTTTCATATAGTGCTCGAAGCCATCTTTTCTCGGCTGAGCGCGACCCGCATCCATAAAGGCGGAGACCAGATAGACACGCGCTATACCATTCGCCCTGGCCGCATGAATGGTTTTTATGACGCCCTCCCCATCGATTGCTGTGGTGCGCTCAAGTCCACTACCAGCGGCGCCGGCAGAAAATACAACAACATCACAATCCCGCGTAAATTCTGTAAGGTCTTCTACAGCCACGGTCATGATGTCACCAAGCCGGGGGATAATACCCGCATTTTCAAGATTGTCTGCCTGTTCAGGCTTGCGGTGCAGACCAGTTACATCGTGTCCTGCATTGACAAGCATGGGACCAAGCCGGGAGCCCACGCCCCCGGTGGCGCCAATAATGAAGATCTTACTCATGTTTTATTCCACCTCAGGATACTCGCTGTAGTGTAGACTGATGATCTTCCACTGGCCGTCGAGCAAGCGCTACTCATTCAGCTACTTTTTCCATACCTGTTCCCAACAAATTTGAGAATCGTGTGCCGGACCAGGTCACGGTCTTCTTCTCATCGGCACCTTTACCTAAGCCGGTTATTTAGACGATCACTAAATAATTGCAGAATCGGCCACTATGATGCTAAATATGCCTGAACATTGGCACCGTAGTCAGCTGTTATGGGTGTCATAGCTTACGCAAGTTCTTTTGCGAAATCAGCTGAAAGGCATTGAAGGCTGGCTATAGTGCGGAGATAGCAAAGAGAGAGTTATCTATGGTTAGGGCAACCTACGTCAGGTTCTACCTGTTCCGGGTACTCGAAACTGGGGGGGCATTACCGGCTCTGTTAAAGGATACTGACATTGACTATCAGCGCATTAACGACAGTGACTATACGATAGACCTGTTACAGCTAAAGCAACTGATTAGCAATATCATCGCACTAGATATTGACGATACACTGTCGTTCCAGTTAGGTCGCGGATTTTCACTCAAACAACTGGGCTTGATCGGTCACGCATTGGCGAGTTGCGAGACCATGTTGAGTGTCTGCACTTTTTGGAACCACTTTAATGCACTAATCGGCAACGCGATTAACTTCCCGGTGAGTCTCGACGAAGAGCAGTGCACCATAGAATTCGTCGAGGCGTGCCCACTGGATGAGGCACTGCCCTTTTGTATCGAGCAATCGATGTCCAGCACCTTGGCGCTGTTTGAAGAGCTCACCGGCAAGCCGGTCCGCTTCCAGCACATAGAACTTTCCTATCCTCAGCCACAATCACCGGAGCAACTGCATGCCTATCAGGACCACTTTCAATGCCCGATCCGGTTCAATTGTGCTAGAAACATGGTCTATTTTGACAAAGCAGATCTGCAACGCCCCATTGTCAATGCAGATCGAGAAACCTACCTGGTGTTCAATCAGCACTGCAAGCATGTGCTGGCCGAGCTTGAGGCATCAGAAGGCTTAGGCAAAAGAATTCGTCAAATTTTTATCAGCCGCTCTCGACAGCCTCCAAAAATGAATGAGTTGGCCAAGCATTTGGGGTATAGCGAGAGAAATCTACGGCGCAAGCTGAGCGAAGAAGAACTGTCTTATAAGCAGCTGCTAAACGATTTTCGCCGCGACCTGAGTATTCAATATCTGAAGACCACCAGTTTGAGCGCCAAGGAGATAGCCTATCTAGTGGGATTCGACGACATCACTTCATACCGCAGAGCATTTAAGGCCTGGACTGGAAAGACTGTCAATCAATACCGCACTGAGCTACCTCAAAACGAGAGCTTGTATCAGCGATAATCGACACGAGTAAAACCGTTTCATCTAGATCTTTCTGCTTTGTTCACGGACTAACCGATCAAGTCTTCAAGAAACAGCACCAGTGACGGCTTACGTTCGTCCAGAGAACGAGGCGGATGGCAGCGCGTAGGTAACCATGGCGCGTAATTTGCTGTGGTATCTGCCGGGCTGGCGGCATAGGCTATGCGTGGACCGTCACCCAAACTAGTTGGCTCTGCCGTACCGCAGGCCCACCGAATATTGCCCTCACTATCTGCACCGGCATACCAAACAAACTCTTTACCAGCGATTCTTTCTCTGGCATCGCTCCTAAACGTCGCCTTGATCACGCAATTGGATTCCAGGCGAACATTTTCCACATAGCGACCTTCGGCTACTTTCACCCCCAGGCCGGCAACACCCGAAGCTGGACAACTGCCATTTTCCTGCAGGTAAGTATTAACGGCCATTTGCACTGGTTTCATCAACGTATGAGGCTCAACGCCTTGAGCACGGCCAGTATAGGCCGCGATGGCTGGCAGGGTCACATAAACCACCAGACAGCCAATGGCCCAGGCGATAATTTTCTCGATGCGGCTGAAGCCAGACTGTTTTTTAAAATTAGTCATGATCGACCCCACTAATTAGTAATATCGCGAATTAGAATTTTTTCGGCAGGCAAGGTACCGTAACGCAGCTCCAGATTGGGATCGACACTGATCCCCTCAATAGTGCGCGTAATCGGAATGCTAGGGGCAGGGCAGGCATATCGGGTGCCTTCGCCACAAATACCGGATTTCAGATAAGACGGATAGCCTTCAGGCATGGCGTCACCGTGGGTGCTAAACCACTGCATGGGCAAATTGTAAGTGATCATCATCGTGGTCTGCATCAGTCCAGAAATCGCCAGGAAACGAATAAAGGTCTTGCTACCATCGCCAGTCTGTAGCTTATCGATCCCTTTTTCGCACATCATATGACCTTTATCGTCTTTAAAGTAACGCCAACAACCACATACGGCATATGTGCCCCCCCAGGCTACAATTTCGTACAGCGGGAAGTGCCACATCTCGCCACCAAACAAGGAGATACTTTGAATGGATCCTGCGTAGGCATAACCCCCCGTGTGCAGATACACAGCCTCCATAATTAGATCAAAGCTAAAGCCAGCAGCAAGGGCTACGCAGATCAGGGAGATGATGCCAGCAGCTGGCTTATGTTCTTTCCACTTGCGCATACACCAACAAACAAAGACGATCGGCCACATCATGAAAAAGATATACCCGGTGGTCCAGGTCAACAGCGGCTCACCTAAAAAACGGGTATTGGGGCTCAATGCACCAGGCGCAAACTCCACCCAATTTCCCAAATTGAAGTGCAGACCGTTATAGAAAAACCAGGGAGAAGAGTACACCAGCATAGAGTCCTGCCAGAACATGAACAGGAATACCAATAACAGAATGCCATCGGAGGACAATTTTCCGGTCCTAATTTTGGGATTGATGACATAGCGCCAAAACACCCAACCAGCAATAATCGGGCCGAGTATATCCAGAGTAATTATCCAACGCGTGGTTTCAAACGCAGGAATATCCGCGCCGGGGTCGACAGGAGTGGCGTTGCCGGTGGCGATCCAGGTACCCAAGGTATACGTCATTACCAAGAGCCAGAACACACCAACCCACGCCCAGAGTTTTACTACTGGAAACTCTTCCCCCTCAATTGGCAGAGGCTGAGCAACGGAAGTACCCATATCCTATTCTCCTGATATCATTTTGAAAATTACGCGTTATAGCCGCTAAGGAGTCACGGAGAATAGTCAATAAAGCAGCCGATCCGGTAGTGCAAAAACAGCACAATTGATTGCCGAAACGGCCATTTTCGAACCGAAATCTGATCTGTAACTCCCCCAAATGACCTTGTTTCGCCGCTGAGACCCTGATGCCTGGTAGACACACCGCTATCCCGGCGCTCTCAGCTATGCTTGCCATCTCAATGGCCGAAACTGCAATCATTTCGATATGATCTACTCCCTTTTCTAAGGCAAACTGAAAACCCTCAAATCAAGTGTCCGTCCACAGACCCTGGGAATGAAGCAGCAATGACTCAAGTATCGATCGATCTAATGCCGTCGACATCACCCGTTAGTTACTTCCCCACCGCGGATGAAGTGGAAATTTTTTCGGCGGCCGCGCAGCAAAAATTGGCTGTCATGCTCAAAGGTCCGACCGGCTGCGGCAAAACTCGCTTTGTCGAGTATATGGCACAGCAGCTGGGCCGCCCCTTGATCACCATCCCTTGCCACGAAGACCTGACCGCGGCTGACTTGGTGGGTCGATACCTCTTAAAGGGGGGAGAAACCGTATGGGAAGATGGCCCGATGACTCGGGCCGTTAAACTGGGCGCCATCTGTTATCTTGATGAGGTGGTAGAGGCTCGCTCTGATACCACCGTGGTCATTCACCCACTGACCGATCATCGCCGCGAACTGCACATCGATCGGCTCAACCAGACCCTGAACGTCCCAGACGACTTTATGGTAGTTGTGTCTTACAACCCAGGCTATCAGAGCGTGCTCAAAGACCTGAAGGAATCGACCCGCCAGCGTATGGTCGGAATCGATTTCGATTACCCAGGTGCCGAAGTGGAAACAAATATACTGGTCTGCGAAACCGGCTTGAATGAGAGCGTATGCCTGGATCTAGTCAAACTGGCCGGAGCTATTCGCCGTCTCGACAGTAGCGGCCTTTCGGAAGCCGCCTCGACTCGCACTATTGTCGCAACGGCTCGCCTCATTAATGGCGGGGTTAATCCGCGCCGCGCTGCTATAGCCTGTATTGCCTCTGCGCTGAGCGATGATCTGGAAATCATTGCCGGCCTGAGCGAGATGATTGATAACTACTTGCCGGAATCCCTCCGGTAACTGCCAGCAGGTACTCAAGCCCATGCATCGCCTCGCTTTCGTCGCCAGTGGCATTGCCGGACAAGCACTGGATATCCAGGAATTGCACCAAGACGATGCCAGTTATACCGATGGACACTACCTCTATATCAATTCATCGCTAACACCCGTACAGCAAGTGGACGCAGTGCTGTTTCAATCTCTACTGCTCAGAGCCGGCAGCCTCGAAAAACAGCGCACCAGAGCGTTGCTCGGCCAGCCAGGTCTGACCCGCAGCTATCTGGTCTTGGAAATCTACCGAGCAATGGACATGTACCAAGCCGAACTTCCATCACAGCTGATTAGCCGCTACCCGAAACCAGATAGTTTGGAGCTAGCTAGTAACCCCGCAGGCTCGCTGGTACTGGCCACAAAGAACCGCCGCAATATCCCTGAGCCGCTTGTAGAGTTTGGTCGTATTCGCCCATTGAAAATACGCTCCTACGAGGGTTTCGCCAAGGGCGGTAGATTCAGCCAAGCTGAGCTGTCGGGAAACTTTAGTATTGCCGAATTGGCCGAGCACGATGAAGATGCCGAGACAGAAACCTCCAGTATTCTGGCGATGTTCAAAAACCCCCTTAGCGATGGCAATAATGCACTGAGCCGTACTCTGAATAAAATTCTAGGCAGCGGCACCAACGGCTCAGGCGAAGGGGACGACGATGATGAAGGCTATGGCAGTGTCCCGATGGAACGCGGGGCGCAGACACTTCTCTCCAACCAGAGCAACGCCCAGATCATGCCCGGCGACCACGCACCGCTTCCCAGCGTGTTTGAACCGTCGACAGCCGAATTCCAGTACCCCGAATGGGACGAGAATCGTCAGCACTACAAGCCTGATTTCACACTAATCACCGAGCTCGATCCTTGGGAAGAACCTGTGTCGTTCAAACCCTATTGCGCCGACTACGCCCGTCAACTGCAACACCAGATGAGCACTGTAGGTGTAGAATACCAGCGCCATTCCCATCAACCCGCTGGCGAGGATTTTGACCTTGACGCCATCGTAAACTATGCCATCACACTGAACAGCGGCAACAGCCCGGATGAGTCGATCTACCGTATGTCCCGAAAGAGCAGGCGCGATCTCAGCACCCTGATGTTGCTGGACATCTCTGGTTCAACTAAAGACGTCAACGACAGCGGTGTCAGTATTCACGAGCAGCAAGCCAGTTTTGTCGAAGCTCTTGCGACAGCCCTCTATAAGCTGGGCGATCAGGTCGCTATGTACGGCTTCCATTCCTGGGGCAGTCGCATGGTGCGATTCATGCGCATTAAGGCGTTTACTGAACGTGGTGGCAGCCAGATTTCCCGCCGCATCAAACAGCTCCGACCCTCCGGTTACAGCCGCCTAGGTGCAGCTATCCGACATGCCACCTACCTGATCAGCCAAAAGCGGCTCACCCATCATCGGCTGCTGCTGTTTGTGACCGATGGTTTTGCCTATGACGATGGCTACGAAGACCATTACGCAGAAGCAGATACCGTCAAGGCACTGGAAGAAGCCCGTAACCTTGGTATCGCTTGCGCCTGTGTCAGCATCGGCACTGATAAAAGCGACCAGGCTCTAACAAGAACCTTCGGCAACGCCGCCTATATTCGCTGCGAAACCTTACACGAGCTACCTCGACGACTGCGCAAACATCTGCAAAGCGCGCTAAACAGCGCTGCTAAAACTGGATAGCAATAATACGTGATTTAGAGTCCATAGAGCGTAACCTAACTTCATAATCTACGCTTAATTCTTATGCTTGTTCTGTCAGAGGCTCTGCGACAAATTCCTCTAGGCATGTGGTTTTAAAAAAACACTACAAGAAAACTCGTAAAGACCAGTTCTTGGCGGAAATGGATGATCCTATTCCCTGGGAGAGGCTGGTGGTAGCTGATCGTACTGCAGCGAAGCTCGCCGCTCTTTTATTAGCGTGGTAGGCCCAGGCCTCGTTGCGCGATCAGGTTGCGCTGGATCTCATTGGTGCCACCACCGACCACCATCATAATGGCGTGACGCAGCATCTGCTCCAGATCACCGGCTACAGCACCGTCGCTATCCTTACTCAGCACGGCGCGCGGGCCGAGGATATCCAGCGCCATCTCTCCGAGTCGTTCCATCAACTCACTATTGAAAACGCCGCTCATGGATGCCTCGACAATTGGTACGTTACCCTGCTCCGCGATTTGCAGCGCAGCCACATACAGGCGACGGGAAACCTCTATCTCCGCAGCCATCCGGCCAATGCGATCACGCACCTGGAAATTGGAAGCCAGCCTGGGGTTGTCGTGTACCGCCTTACAGAGGTAGCTGAACTTTTTCCGCACCTTGGATACATAGCCACCCATTATGGAGCGCTCTACAGCCAGCGCTGCAGTGAGGATGGTCCAGCCGCCGTTCAACGCTCCCACCAGTGCATCACCCGGTACGCGAACATCATCCAGAAACTCGTGACAAAAAGTTTTCCCATAAAGCGCCAGGGACGGCCTGACGGTCATGCCCGGCGAATCCATCGGCACGATAAAGATACTGATGCCGGCGTGGGGCGCTTTTGCTTCCGGATCGGTTCTCGCAGCGAGCCACATGTAATCTGCAGATTCGGCCAACGTAGTCCAGATTTTTTCACCGTTGATCACCCAATCATCACCGTCCAAAACGGCTGTGGTGCGCAGTGACGCCAGATCAGAACCGGAGCCGGGCTCACTGTAACCCAGGCAGAATTGCACTTCGCCAGATGCGAGTTTGGGTAGAAACTCTGCCTGTTGCTCGACAGAGCCAAAGGCCATAATCGCGTGTGCCTGTATCTGCGGGCTCGCATATGCAGTTTCTGGAACTTCCGCTTCCTCAAAAGCTTCCTGCAACGCCATTTCCTCCACAGGCGTTGCGCCAGTACCACCAAATTTCGTGGGCCATGCGAAACTGATCAATCCGTTGCTGCCCAGTAGCTTACGAGCATCTGAATCGGAACCACCCTGACCGGCGTTCCACTTGGTTTTGAGCCAGGCCCGGATCTCTTCTCGTTTAGCATTACCCGCTTCTCCAAGATCGTAATCGGGCATGGTGCAGCCCTGATCAAGCAGGTAACTGGCGAGGCCGGCATTGGCCTGTAGGGGGCCACCCAAACACAGGGTATCGCTGTGTATTCGACGAAACTGATGCGTCGCCTCGTGTTCATCAGAGTAGCCGATGGCACCAAGCACATGATGGTTTTCCAGGGCAACCTGGCGCAGGGCCGATGAGCCGAAGGCCTGGGCGGCCTGCGCCAATGGCAGCCAGCGACTTTCTCCCGCGTCGTGGCTCTCCGCCGCGCCGTCCAGCAGCAAGCGCACTCCCGTCAGCTCGATGAAGCTGTTTGCCAGCTTGTGCTGTACCGCCTGGAAGCGGCCAATCGGCTGGCCAAATTGCCTGCGTTCCTTTGCGTAATCTGCCGCCTGTTCAAAACCTCGCGCTGCAGCCCCCAGCGCGCGGGCCAGCATACCTAGCTGTGCCAACTGCAATAACTCTGTAGAAAGCTCGTCTACAAGATCGATTTCGAAGAGTGGCGTTGCATCTTCCATAGCAACACTCGACCAGTGCGGGTCGGACAGGCTGGGGGTAGTTGAAACTGTGATTGTGTCGCTGCCCCGGTCAAATACTGCCAATCGACCACCTGCTTGCAGCACGGCAATATGACTGCTCACACCTGCGTGCTCGATACACTCGGCCTTCCCGCGCCAGGTACCACCGTATTCCTCTACCGATACAGTGTCGGCGCCGATGGGCAATACCCAACTTACGACGGCGACTCCAGTGCCAATGTCTTCGACCAGCTGCACCGCCGCTTCACACCCAGCTAGTGCCAGGTTTGCCAGCACCGCGGAAAGAAACGCGGAAAGGACTCCGACCCGGCCCATCTCTTCCATCACCGCGAGTATGTCTCGCCAACCTCCATAAGCGGGCTCCGTGCCCATCAATAGAGAGCCTTGCTCAGCCAGCATCCGGTTGAGCTCATGAAACATGCCAGGGTCATTCGCACGCTCGGTCATGTGCTCCATGTTCTCGAGCGGCCAAAACTCGCTCACTAACGAGCGAATCGCCTGGCGTATCATGATACGCTCTTCACATGTGGGGTACGGGGATACGCTCATCTGGATTCTCCGAGGTCTGCTTCAAAGGTAACCGCGGACTCCCTTCGACCAGGGGTGCGGCTGTAAAATTTGACTGGTAACGTCTACAGCAGGTCAGATTTTGAAAAAATCCGATGGGAGCGCTTGGCTCCCATCGGTGAAGGGAAGGACCTAGAATCGATAGACCCCTTCGAGAGTAACGGTGCGGGGCGCATCCAAGCGACCAAATCTAGCGCCGGCCAGCAGAGGAACATCGGTTCCGTAATGGAAGGTTTCTTCGTCCGTTACGTTGTTGGCGATTATCGCAATACTCCAATTGCCGTTAAGACTGTTCAGGCCCGCGCGCAAATTCAATTTGGTATAGGCATCCTGCTCCAGCAGCGGGTCCAGGTCGGGAGCCACGTAGAATGAATCCTCGTACACGGCGGTTCCACTCAATTGCAGCTCAAGATTTCCAGAAATCGGGCTTCTCCAGTCCAGAGTCGCATTGAAGCTGAATTCCGGCGTATTCGGACCTACATCACCTGTGCGATCTGTTGTACACCCGACCAGGCTCCCGCCTTGTGCAGTTTGCTGATAGATATCGCAGGGGCCGTCTTCAAAGTCAGTGTATTCGAAATCGAGCCAAGCACCGCCACCACTAAGGTAAAGATTGTCGGACAATTGCCAACGCCCCTCAAACTCGAAACCAGTCAGATCGACACCTGCAGCGTTGTCCACCTGGAACGCTAGCCCGCCATCGAAGATCGAGAACTGGAGATCTTCATATTCGGTATAGAACAATGCGCCGTTTAATTCGGCAGAGCCATCGAGCCAAACGGATTTGAAGCCGAGCTCATACGTCGTTGCTTTTTCCTGGTCGAACTCGAACTTTTCCTCCAATGCCTCCTGGTCTATCTGGCCATCCACGATGCCATCATTGGAAATCCGCGCATCAAATCCACCTGACTTGTATCCGATGCTCCCGCTGGCATACAACATGACATCCTGATTTATGTCCCACTGCAGGTTTAACGACGGGGACCAGTCATCCTGTTCGTACTTCTGGGTAGGTATTACATGGTTTTCCGCCCCGAATGCGAGGTCAAATGGGAACGGCAAGTCGGTGAGATAGGTTTGTGCGGCTTCCTTCTCCTCTTCGCTGTACCTCAGACCCAAGGTTGCCCGAAAGGTATCTGAAATATTCCATGTAGCCTGGCCGAATACAGCCCAGGTCTCCGCTTCCTGCTCAAAGTCCTGGACAACTTTTGGGTTGTATCCTAAAAACGTTCCAAGGCTGCCTGTCGCAAACGGCCCTAACAAGTAGTAGTCGTTGACATTGATCTGCTCTGTGAGATCGTAGTCGCTTTCTTCATAGTAAAGACCAGCAAGCCATTCGATAGTGCTACCGGTAGGAGAGGTAATTCGGAGTTCCTGGCTGAAGGACTCAAAATCTTCCTCCTGCATAGTATTCGCCTGTGGAATCGGTGTGGCCGCGCTTGGGTTAAGCTCGTTCACCTCAGAATTGGCCCAACCTGTAACGGAGTTAACCGTGTATTCACCCCATTGGTACTCAATGTTTAGGGCAGTAAGATCTGTGTCGACCTCGGACCACTCTTCTTCGGTATAGTTACTTAGGTCACCTTCAGCCGCGACATTCGTCGCATGGGTCACATAATCTCCCTTACATTCGATGAGGCCCAGTGCCGAACAGCCATTACGATCTAGAACCTCACCTGTACCGCTCTCGATCACCTCTGCGCCTAGCACCTCCCACCCCTTACCATCTTGTTCGAGACTATAATCTTCGTGAGACAGGTTAATCGACCAATCTGCAGAGGGCTCCCACAAGAACGATACTCGATAGTTTGTGGCCTCTGCTTCGGGCTCATCGCGATCGATTAGTTTGTTGTCGACCCAGCCATTATCTTCCTTGTACTTGACAGCAACCCGGGCCGCCAACGTATCTGTCAGTCCTCCGGTTACGTAGCCCGAAGTGCTCCAGCCACCATACTCCGCCTCATACCTGCCGCGAATTTCGCCGTTCAGTTCATAGTCAGGACGCCTGGGGGTGATATTCACTGCGCCGGCAATCGTGTTTTTGCCGAACAACGTAGCCTGTGGCCCGCGCAAGATCTCTACCATGCCGACATCGAGAAAGGCAGAGCGAAATTGCGTGCCTCTACCGAGATAGACGCCATTTGAGAATAGACCCACCGACTGATCAAAGCCCTGATTACCGCCAGAGGCGATACCACGGATATTTATCCGGTCGGAGATTTGCTCCTGGGTGATCGTGATATTCGGCATGATAAAGCTGAGCTCTTCCAGGTCCGTAATACCTGCCCGCTCGATATTATCGCCCGACACTGCCGCAATGGAGATAGGTACATCTTGCAGGGACTCTGCGCGCTTTTGCGCCGTAACAACCACTTCTTCCAACACCGGTTGCGCAAGTGCGGGGGAAGCGATGGATGAGGCGTACAAGTATCCAATAGCGAGTGCAAGGGGGCTTTTGGCATATTTCATCACGGTTCTCCTGTTGTGTTTATATTAGCTGGAGCTTCATGTACTGAAGACTTATCTCAGTGTGTAGACAACACTAACAAACATTATTTTACGATTCAACCATTCATGTTTGTTTTTTTATTAGGCGTCTCAACTGATTGGAAGTTAGTGGTTATTGGCTCAATAGCTTCCGATAAATACCTAGATACCCAGCACATCATTCATAGATATAACTGACTCCCCGAACTCTTGTTTGAATTCCTGCATGACAGTTCGTGAAGATTTCACGGAATCAATCAGGCCGATGCCCTGCCCCACCCAGTAACTCACAAGGTCACGGGCCTTATCGTTACCGTTTTCAACGGCCCGGTCTACCCGTGCAAAAGATGGCAACGCCAGCATGGACATCATGGGCATGGGCAACGTTCCCGGAGAGTCGGGGCCGTGCCATGCATCGTGCCAAGCAGAGTGCAACTGCCTCGACGGTTTGCCGGTACGAGCTGTTGAACGAATTGTGTCGCGGGAGGAAGCGGCAACCATCTTTTCGCGAATGGCCTCAGACGTTTCCGCTTCGGGTGTCGCCAGCCAAATGGTGCCCGTCCATGCGCCTTGAGCGCCCATCGCCATACACCCCGCCATCTGCCTTCCGTTCATAATGCCTCCGGCAGCCAGCACAGGCACTGGCCGAATATCTTTGATGGCGTCAATCACCTCCGGAACCAATACGAGAGTAGACACCTCACCGCAATGCCCGGCCGCCTCAGTTCCCTGGGCTACAAGGAAATCGACACCCGCATTGACCTGGCGAATGGCATGTTCTTTAGCGCCAACCAGCGCCCCAACCGAAACACTGTGCTCGCGAGCTCTCGAAATCATGGATGGAGGAGCAACCCCCAGAGCGTTCACTATCATTTTGATTGGATGCCTGAAAGCGACATCCATTAGCTGCTCACCGACATTGCCTATAATGCCGGGGAGCTCCGCCTGGACAAGCTCGTCTTCAGGTACCTCGATACCATATGTTCGCAAAAGATCTACAGTAAACCGCCGCTGCGCCTCTGGCACCATGGACTGAAGCTCTTCAATCGACACATCACTCGCTAGATCTCCCATGTTCTCCGGAATCAGTATATCGACGCCATAGGGCTTTCCATCAACGTGTTCATCGAGCCAGGCGAGTTCCTCTTCCAGGATTTCGGGCGTAAATGAACTTCCACCCAATACCCCGAATCCGCCTGCCTTACTTACCTCCGCCACCACGTCGCGACAGTGACTAAACGCGAACAGGGGGAATTCGCAACCCAACATCTTGCAAATATCATTGTTCATTATCTTTACTGTCACCTATCAATCAGTTCTATGGGAGGTGGTACTATAGGTTCGATCGCGATCAGCGCGCAGAAATATGCCCAACCTTTAATCGCTCTCATAGCGCGCTCCTACAAGATACAGGCTCTACCTCCCCCGCCACCGGGGTTTGCGTTTCTGGGCAAATGCCGCAACACCTTCCTGCATATCCTGGCTTGTTAGCAGGCGGTTTATCGCATCAGCGGGGAAACGCACAGCCTCAACTGTATCGGCTATTTGTGCGGTCTCGCTGAGGAGTTGCATACTGCAGCTCACGGAGGTGGGGGAAACTGCAGCCAGCCTATCAGCGATCTCCCGGGCGGTGTCGAGAAGTTGCTCCGGTTCAACCAGCCAATTCACAAAGCCCAGTTCCTTGGCTCGCGCCGCATGGATGCTCTCGCCCAGAAGAATCATTTCCAGGGCCTGTTTCTGCGGTATCTGTCTCGCCAGCCGTTGAATCCCGCCGGCGCCGGCAATCAAGCCCACTTTGACTTCGGGCAATGCGAATACCGCCTCTGTACTCGCCACGATAAGGTCACAGGCGAGGGCAATTTCCATCCCGCCACCCAGGGCAAGGCCGTTCACCGCGGCGATCACCGGCTTGCGCCGCGATTTCCGGTGAGTCAGCCCGGCAAAGCCACCTTCGGGTACCCAGATAGGCTCCCCCGATGCGGTGGCCTTCAAATCGTTACCGGCACAGAAGGCCTTGTCGCCGGCGCCGGTGATTATCGCCACCCACAGCTCGGGGTCACTCTCATACAGGTCGAACACGCCGTCGAGCTCATAGTTTGCCTGCGGATTCAGACAATTCCGGCTGTCGGGGCGATTTATCGTTACCTCAAGAACAGATCCGTGCCGTTTGATTTTGCAATACTGGTACTCGGCATCCAGCGTACCAGGTCGCTTCGGTACCAATGACGCGGTTGTAGATCGACTGTAACTGAACCTGGTACCGGGGCCTGCGCTGGTTACATAGACGGTATGTCCGATTGGGTCATCGGCATGCATTCTGAGGGGTGTCTCAGCATCGCCGGGATCCGAATGGGCAATAAAACGCTTACCCTCTATGGTTCTCGCAACAATATAGGCTTTTTTTGGAATGCCTTTTTTATAATCTATGGAATAGGTTTCTATCACCGCCGGGCCGGATGCACACGGGTCTACCTCCGGGCAATTCTCACTGTAGAACAGTGACTGCAGGGCCTTGTGATCGCAGGGTGACCATCCCGTCTCAGGGGCCTGGGCAGAATAAATTCCCACGGCATGCTTGGAGAGACCCCCGCCATTGGCTCCCACGAGCCCGTAACCAGTTTGTCGTTTTCTCAACTGCGAAACCACATTGACGATAGAGTGCATTGAGTAGTTATTACCCGCCCCCCCAAAAAAGGGTAATCCCCCTGTCAGGGTGAGTGACTTATCGCTGATGGGATCAATACCCAGGGCTTCGCAGGCATTGAACACTGCAATGGGGAAACAGGAGTAGAGGTCCAGCAGGGATATCTCTTCGGGCGACACACCTGAAGACTCGAGAACAGCCTGGTAGGCGATGCGCATTGCCTCGGATGACGCCAGGTTCGGGCGCTGCACCAGGTATCGGTCGTGCACATTGCTTCCCGTTACCGGGAATACCATTTTATCCCGGGGAACACCCAGTTCCAGGGCTCGCGCGACACTGGTCAACACCACTGCCGCCGCCTGGTTTACGCCATCCTTGGCCACCAGGTGCCTGGTGTAGGGGGCAGAAATTAGCGGGTTAGTATCGCAGACCTCAACCAACTCCTCGACACTGTACGCTTTGGGGAAGGCTGCCACGGGATGCTGGGCTGCGACCTCAGTAAAAGCCTGGAACAGCTCTCCCATTTCATGAGCATATTGCTCCCGACTAATGCCGTGTGCACTTCGCCGGGCATTCTCCAATAAGCCGTACATCAGCGGTGCCGTGGCCAGGCCATTATCGATCTGCTGCCGGTCGATAATACCGTCCAGGCCGAGTCCTCTGTCTTCTATTTGCCCACCAGTATCGTCGCCCCACTGCAGTTTGATTTCCGCTTTTAGCGCGGACTTGGTGGTGCCGATTGCCTCACCCCCAACCAGCAGTGCCAGGCTGTCGTCGCCCGCGGCAATTCGCTCCGAAAATTCTGTGACCAGCGCCTGGGGTGTATTTCCACCGGCGTGACTGTATATGGCCACACGGGGCTGGGCGCCGATGCGGCGAGCGACAGCCCGGGGATAATTATTCACGCGCCCGAACGGGCTGGGGTACATGGGCGTGGAATCAGCAAAAGTCCGCACCACCGCTAACACGTCCAGCGCTTCTATCACCTTGTCCCCAATGCCGCTGTCTCTACAGGCCGCAAGTGATGCCTGTTCCATCAGGTCCAATGGGGAGGACGCGGTTGTTACATCCTCCGGCACCTGTTCACAGAGTTCTCCAATACCGATGATGACTGGCTGGCGATGTTTGTCGATCAAAGCATATCTCCCGTATTCATCCTCACTTTCCTGCGTCTTCAAGCGCCCTGACGGCATAGTCCCGGGTCATTTTGTAGTCTGCCTTTCCAGCGGCAGAGCGGAATATTTCAGGCACGAACAGTACATGCTTCGGCACTTTGTAATCTGCAAGTTCCTCGCGCACATGCACCTTGAACACTTCCTCATCCTGCCCTGCATTCGGCCCCAACCGGATCACCGCAGTAATCGCCTGCCCGAAGCGATCATCGGGCACGCCGACGATCAGGCAGTCCGCCACATCGGGGTGAGCCCGCAGCGTAACCTCCACCTCTTCCGGAAAGACCTTTTCACCACCGGTGTTTATCGATACGTTGCCCCGGCCCAAAAAAATAACCGAGCCGTCTTCCTGAAACTCTACCCAGTCTCCCGGCCGGGAATACCGCACGCCGTCGACAATCGTCATGGTCTGAGCCGTCTTTTCCTCATCCTTGTAATACCCAAGGGGTATAGCGCCAGACACCGCTAGAAAACCGGTATTGCCCGCTTTGGCCTCGACCTTGTTCCAGTTCTCATCAAATACCGTCGCTGCCGGAGTAAGGTGCATTGGCAATCCCCTGGGCTGGGATAAATCACTTTCTCGGGTCGCTATAGACGCCGCTGATGCCGAAGACTCCGAAGAACCCACAATATCAATGACTCTGAGATCGGGACAATGCTTGAGGAGCAGGGCCTTGTTCCGACTGCTGAACAGCATGGCTGATGATCGGAGCCCCTTCAGGGTAGCCAACTCGTATTTCCCGGGATTTGCCTCCAGCTCATCGACCAGGGGTTTGGCAAAGGCGTCACCGGCGATAGTGACATTGGCAATGCCGTACTTGTCTATCGTCGTCAGTGTCAGCGCCGGATCAAAACGCTTGCTTCGCGTCATTACCACTGGGTCCCCATAGCCTATAGAGGCCAGTGAGGACCACACACCGGAGCCATGCATAAAGGGCAGCAGGACCAGCGTCTTGTTTTTCCCTCCATCCGGCGGCACATTCAGCTCGGTGAGAGTCTGCGGTGCCGGCGAAAACGGTGTCAGGGGGTTCGGGCCAATCATATTCCACAGTACGCCCTGCTCCCACATTACTCCTTTTGGCATTCCCGTTGTGCCACCGGTGTACATGAAGAACTGGTCACTGCTGCTGCGCTCGATATCAAGCGGCTCACCACCACCAGATTGAGCTAACTCGTCGAAGGAGTGAGACCAATCTTGAGTTACGTTTTCCTCAGATACCTCGATAAAATAGTCGGCGCTACCCAGTTGTGCCCGGGTGGCGCTGAGTGTGTCAGCAAACTCCGATTCGAATATCACACACCTGGAGTCACTGTTGTCGAGAAGATAGACCAACTCGCCCGCCTTGTAGCGATAGTTCACATTGACGTGTACCAGCCTGGCTTTGGCCAGGGCCACGGTCGCCACCAGACATTCCAGGCGGTTACGCATATAAATGGCAACGTTGTCACCGGGCTCACACCCCATGGCCAAAAGTGATCGAGCGAGGTTATTGGTCCGCTGCTTGAACTGGCCGACAGTGAGTGATCTCAGAAGTCCTTCGTGACCCTCTTCATAGACCAGGGTAAAGTCAGGATCGACCACGCTGTCGACATTGTCGAACATGTCACCAAAATTTATGGCCATTTTCCTTACTTCGAGCGTCTGAACAGAAATGTTACGAGGAACATCCAGAAGCCGAATCCCTTGATCAGCTTAAACACCGTCCGCGCCTCTTCAGGAGACAGCGCGCCTTTTACCGGCATAGCGCCCATTACTGTTCCGGTAAATTCCAGATTGCTACCATTGTGATCGAAAGATTTAACTTCCATTAGAACACTTCCATCACTGCTGTAAATTTTCATAAATGCCCTCTCCAGGTTGTGAAGGTATCAAATCATCATGGTTTTGGAGATGTCCGCGCCGGCATCGTCCAGTATCTTCATGGCCGTTGCGCGGCCGCCACCGGTGATTGCGCCACCCGGGTGCATGAACGGACCGGCAAGGTACAGGCCATCTGCTCCGGGCACAGCGTACTGCGCCAGCCTAGGGGTAGGCCTGCGGCCGAGATATTGATGAATCCAGTTACCAATGCCAAATATGTCCCCCTTCTGGAAGCTCGGTGACCATTCGGCCATATCCGCCGGTGACTCCGCTGCAGAGGCAATAATGTTGTCGGAGTTCATGTTGGTGCAGTACTTGCTGTACTCCTGCATCATCCACTCCTTGTACTCGTCCCGGATTTCACTGGACCAACCGCTGACATTACGACCGCCGAGAGGGCCGGTATTTCTCAACTCCAGAGGCGCAAAACAATAGAGGTAGAGCGTGTGTTTACCCACTGGTGCGCGGGAGGGGTCGTGGTTCGTGTGATGTGCAATCACCGCATTAAAATTAGAGGCCAGCTTGCCGTCCCGGCAATCGTCCAGACCTGCCTTCAGCCCAGCTATATTAGAAGGGACACACTCGACCAGCAGCGACTTGTTGATCTCCGGGCACTTGTAGCTTGGCGCTTCATGCAAGGCCCAGTGGGTATTTATCGCACCGAATGAAGACAACTCGCAGCGCCTGGCCTCCGCCACCATATCCTCATCCAGGCCATCGACATAATCTCCCAGAAGGTGCGGGTGAATATTGGCTACCACGCACTTACGGGCCTCCAATATCTCGCCATCGGCCAGCTCTACCCCAGTAGTTTTGCCCCCGCTGGTGATCACTCGCTTCACCCAGGTATCAGTGCGTATTTCGCCGCCGTGGTGCTCGATACAGCGGCCCAGGGCGTCACTCAGGGCCTGCGTCCCGCCCCGAACGGAGGTTTCTTCCTGGGTGTGGGCAATGGCGGTCAATGCGTACAGATAGATACCCGTACCCCGCTCATCCGGGTGGACCATACCTTCTGCCACCCACTTAATGAAATGCATGCGCACCTTCTCATGCTCAAACATTTCAGTGATCATCTGGGTGGCGCTTTTCAGCATGGAGCCCACCACTTCCTGCCCCATCGTGCTCTGGTCCAGCATGGCCATAAAGGGCCCAAAGGGTAGCGGTGGTTTAAATAAGCCAGCGGTGAACAGCGGCCCCATCTGGATGGTACGATTAACAAAGGCCCGGTAGGTTTCCGCGTCTTTTTGTGAAAACTTGGCGATGGTCTCACAGGTTTTGTCCAGGCTGACAAAGGTCCCCATCCAGGTTTCGTCAGCGTAGAGCGAAACATAGGTGCCTTCCGGCGAATCGAACTCGAGACCGAATTTTGACTGAAGCTCAAGCTCGTCGTTCTTTATCATGGGGTTTGCCATGATAAGGATCATTCCAGTCGCATGGGTATCGTGCAGAAAACCCGGTGCGGTAACTTCGCGACTGACTGCGCCCCCGCCGATGATGTCGTTCTTTTCCAGAACGCATACCTTCATACCGGACTTGGCCAGATAGGCCGCCGTGGTTAGTGAGTTGTGACCTGCGCCTACGATCAGCGCGTCATAGGAAGCTGACATGATCAATCCTTTTTCAGTGAGGCTCTCCCAGAGGGGCGCCGGCTATTGCAAAATGCTCACGCTATGCGCCGCGTCTATTGTCAGCACGGATCCAGACATATAGCTGGATGCGTCACTGGCCAGGAGCAGCAATGCCCCATCGAGTTCTTCCAGGTTGCCAAAACGACCGGCCGGCAGGCGGGACTTGGCGAGCTGCCCCTCTTCGGACTCCAACCACCAACTGGTCAGCTTGGTTTCAAAATACCCGGGGGCCATGGCATTAACCCGAATTCCATAGGGCATCAGATCCAGGGCCAGGGACTTCGTCATGTGCAATACCGCCGCCTTGGAAGCGCAGTAGTTTGATGACTCCGCTCTGGCCTGCAGGCCAAGAATCGAGGCTATATTGATAATTGATCCCGGTTTTTTCGCATCCACCAGACGTACCGCGCACTCTTTAGCTGCACGCCAAAGGCCACTGACATTGATATCCATCACGGAGGTGAACTGCTCGTCGCTCATGTCCAGTACGCTTGCCATGGACTGGATACCAGCGCAGTTCACCAGAATGTCAACGGTTCCGAATTCTGCTTCGGCCCTGTCAAAGGCCATCGCCACCGCCTCCCGATCGGTAACATCCGCACTGACGGCCATTGCCTGGCCGCCAGATTCCGAGATCCTGCCTGCAACTTCTAACAAGGCATCCATCCGCCGGGCAACGCAGACAACCTTTGCGCCGTGCTCGGCAAGTACCGTGGCGAAGCGCTCGCCCAAACCACTGCTTGCGCCGGAGACCATTGCCACCCTACCTTCTAATGAAAACATGTTCCTTGGCATTTCAGATCTCGACTTTCCGATTTTAATTTACCCCAATGCTATCACTCTAATCTTTTTTAAACAAGAATGTTTGTTTTTTATTCGTGTCAAATCCGAGCTCTGAACACAACCTTTCCTGGCGAAGGCTTCAAACCGCCGTTTGACCACCGTCCACGGAAAAATGTGTCCCGGTGACGCCACTGGACTCATCTGAGGCAAAATAGATAACCGCATTGGCAATTTCTTCTCCCTCCAACAACCTGCCAATGGGATGTGAAGCGACAATAGCTGCCAAAGTACCCTCTGGATCTTCCGAGTCCGCCAGCATGTCCTCCAGCATGGGCGTCTTAACTACACCCGGTAATACTGCATTACACCGTATTGGGTATCGCTGCTCCGCAAGGTGTAGCGCTATTGACTTATTCAGACTGAGCGCCGCTGCTTTACTCGCACCATAGGCCATCGTCCATGCTGATGTTTTCAAGGCCGTTGTAGAAAGTACGTTGACTATCGAAGAAGGTGCCTCCTTGGCTTTCATCACTTTGATAGCGTGCTTGCAGCCAAGGAAAACACCTCCGGCATTTGTCATCACCAGGCGTTCAAACAGGCTCAGTTCGGTATTCTCGACATTGCGAGAGGTCAGGATACCCGCATTATTTACCAGAACATCGAGGTGTCCCGATTCATTTATCACGCAATCTATAGCACTGATCCAGGAATCTTCACTGGCAACGTCGAGTGAGACAAACCGCGCCCGTTCCCCCAGATCTGTTACAACCTGCTCGCCTCTCTGTGCATTTCTACCTGCCACGTAAACCCTGCTCGCCCCCTCTTCCATACACCGGCGAGCAATATCTACCCCGATACCAGAGGTGGCCCCGGTGACGAATACTATCTTGTTTTCCAGTCTTGCCATGATTATTGACTCCCCTGCCGCACAGGCAGTTTCACACGCATCGTTCCGGTGCAGGTGTCTTCCCCCCTGTGAGTAACTGTCCTGATATCGAGGTCCACCATTCCTGTTGTCTCGTCCTTGGCGGTGACCTTGCCGTGCATGCGAATCGCGTCACCCTGCCAATGGAAACCGTGAAACTGCAGACCCATTTTCACCATGCGACCGTGATCACCCATCCACGACATTGCCATCTGGGCCAACCAGTTGATGCGTTCGTAACCTGCCTCGTAGGCTTTGGGCATTCCCAGGTATTTTTGGCAGCGCTCGTTGGTCCAATGAATGGCCACAGGCGGTTCGGGCACGTTTTCTTCATTGCGAAAAGCGAGATTCGGATACTGCTCAAACAGTTCCACGGCCAACTCGTGCCCTACAAACCACCCCCCCGCACCCCGGGCGAACTCGAAGGCGAGCTTGCTGGTCAAGTTAATCGGACCTTTAACGATATGCGGTATGTCCTGTCCGACGTCCACGTCCTCCACATAAAGCGCCTCGCTGGTTCTGCGATTGAAGTTGTACTGGCGATACTCCTCCCAAATGACGTTCAGCTCTTCATCAGTCCAATGTTTTTCTTCCGTCTTCTTGTATTTTCCAGATGACGCCGCTTTCTTGCGGGAGAATCGGTGCCAGTGGGTGCGGTACACACCTTTGGATTGGCCATCAAGATTTTCAATTCGTGTCTCATAGGACTGGATGCCGGCCATCCCCCCTGCAAATTTGCTGTCCACGATCTTCGCGTCGATCAACCGGCTTGAACTGAGAATAGGCTCGTCAGTGTAGATCGGCTCCTCCCACTCGAACTCCAGGCCCCGCCAGATGGCATGACAGCCTGGAAAACCGTCCACGGCACCGTTGACGTTTTCAGCGTAGGCCATCATTGACGGCGGAGTTATCTTCCGACCAAAGGGAGACTTTCTGGCGTAGGCGGGATCAAGGAACAGCAGGTTCATGTCGCCTATACCCCTGGCAAGCCGCTCATTCATTTCCGAGGTGACAACAAAATTGGCCTTAGCCAGATCGCCTTCCGCCCAGCGACTGGGTGTCAGGAAGTCACGCTGCATGGCCCCTGGCCTGGTGCGTTCTACGTCTTTACGCTCTAGTAATCGAGACAGGCTTTGCTCCGTTATCTCTCCCCTGATTTCACCTTCTGCCAAACTCATATCTACTCCTGTCTTTTACTTTTCTCAATTGAATGTCGCACTGCAGGGCCCTGTGGTCACACTTCAAGCTTCAGAAATCTTACCGCGTTGTCGTACAGCACCTTGCGCTTGGTCTCCTCTTTGATATCAAGGTTGAGGAATTCCTCCTTGCACCTGCGTAAGCCCAGCCCGTTCGTACCGAACAGGACCTTGTCCCTGCCGCGGGAAGAGTCCATAAACTTCACCAGTCGATCGTCCAGTGATTTAGCGTAATAGGCCGATATATCCCCGTAGACATTGGGGTGTCGCCACAACATGGAGCACCATTCGTCCACCCAGGGCCAGCCTGTATGGGACAGGTTTATCCGCAGGTCTGGGAATTCAATGGCGACATCATCGACAAGCATTGGGCGCCCACAATCCGACGGCAAAACTTCCGCGGAGTGCCCCACCTGCATACCTACCGCGATGTCCAGTTCAACGCACTTGGCGTACAGAGGGTAAAAGCGCCTGTCGTTCGGCGCCAGGCCGTAGGAGAGGGGGTGGAACCAGACGTAATTGAAACCAAACTCCCCGACAGCCCTGTCGATTTCTTTCAGGCTGTCGGTAATACGGAAAGGATCGTAGCTGGCGGCCCCTAGTATCCGCCCTCCCGACTCCCCCGCCGCTTCATGCACCAGCTCTATCGGGTAGTTCAGGATAAAATCCCGGTGGTGATAGTAAGACCACATCTTCGTTGCACAGACTGAGATGTGGCTGTAACCAAGTTCATCCATGGTCTGCAAGCAGGATGCCGTATCGGCGTGGCCCGCCAGGGGGTCTACTCGTTCCCTGGGTTTCTCGCCTCCAGATGCAGGAGCCTGCTGGCTCTGAGTTTTCGTACCACCCGGTTTGTTCATCGCCTTAAAGGTGGTCTCGAGCATAATCTGAAACTCTCGATACTCGAAAGGATTACCAGCCTGCTCGCTGCGCACCTCCTTCGGATGATTCATGATATCAATCGTTGGATAGTCTTTGAGATTCGTCATCATTCGTTCTCCATAGGGAATCAGTATTCGGGGCTCATCAGGTGACTGGCGACCCGGGCACGGTGGTATTTGCTGTCACCCAATGTCACAGCGTTCGAGCGCGCCTGGCGCAGGTGAAGATGAATATCCAATTCCCAGGTGTAGCCGATGCCCCCGTGAAGCTGCAGCCCCGTCTCCGCTGCCTTTACACCAAGGTCGTTCATCCAGGCCTTGGCCGCTGACACCAGGGCAGTTGCCTCGTCAGATTCCTCTTCCAGTGCCAGGCAGGCGCCGTAGAGCAGGCTTCTGCCGATTTCAACGTCCACCTGAATATCGGCCAGCCGGTGGGCTACAGCCTGGAAACTACCAATGGGCCTGGCGAACTGCTGGCGTTCTTTTGCGTAATCGGTCGTCATTCGCAGCACAGACTGAGCATTGCCCAATAGATCAGCGGCAATGAGCAAAGTCCAGATATCGTATACCTGGTTGAGGGTAGCGCCATCCCCCAAAACATCGTCTTGCTCAAATCGGACGTCCTTCATCTCCAATTCGACGATCGACTGGCCGTCCAGGCGACGCATCGAATTGATCTCCACGCCCTCAGCGTTGGCATTTACCCGGATAAATGCCGGCCCATCCGGCAGCAGGGCAGCAACAAGAAAGACCTGGGCGAAGTCGCCATCGGAAACCAGTATTTTGCTGCCACTCAGGTAACCTCCTTGCCCATCCATCTGCGGAGTCAGCTCGATGGAATCCAGGCCCCAGCAGCCATTGGGCTCCTCGATGGCAATAGCGACTGTCTGCTGCCCCGATATGACCTTCGCCAGCCAATTCGAATCCGCATCACATAGGTCCAGGGCCTTGGCAGCTGCCAGAGTGGTGTTCATAATACTGGGGAACAAGCTGCCACCCGCCGCTTCGGCAATGAGTGCTGATGTCAGCAGTGGCTCGCCACCTCCACCGGACTTTTCATCCAGGGAAATACCGTAAAAACCCAAATCAGCGATCTCCCGCAACAGCTCCCCTGGAATTTGACAGGGGTAGCTGTCCAGGCCCTGGCGCCTGTTGTCGCCGGACCATTTGTCAGCCATAAAGCCCACGACCAGGTCGTAGATCGCATTCTGTTCTTCACTGAGTTCAAAATGCATACACTTTAATCCTCATAGGACCGGGGCAAGCCAAGGACTTTTTCCGCAATAATGTTCTGCATGATCTCGCTCGTTCCACCCCCAATGCTGTAACCAAGGGAGTCAAAATACATGGCCTGGAGTCGCCCCCGGGCAATGCTGTGAGGTGATTTCTTGCCCACCTGCGCGAGGGGGCCGGCGATGTCGAACCCGGCCTTACCTATTTTCTGCCGTAGTCTGGAGGCAAATAACTTCCCCACAGAAGCCGCAGGTCCCGGGGGGCGATTTGCGATCTGATCGCTCAGGTTCCTGAAGCCGAGATATTTCAGCCCCTCTTTTTCAATCCAGAGCTGGGCAAGCTGTTGCTGCACCGAGTCTGAATCTATGGCTCGCTCTTTTCCCCGGTTAAGGGAAGTCGACAAATTGAGCAAGCGATCCAGGTTGTTTTCTATGGAGATGACCCCAGAGAGTCCGCTGCGCTCGTTGTCCAGGGTACTGCGGGCGATGCGCCAACCGCCATTCAGCTCACCCACAAGGTTTTCGCGAGGTATGCGCACATCGTCAAAAAACATCTCGCAGAAATGGCTGCCCCCGCCGGCATTACGCAACGGCCTGACGGTAATCCCCGGCGTCTTCATATTGCAGAGCAGGTAACTGATACCCTCGCGCTTGAGCGCATCTGGATTCGTTCTAACCAGGAGAAAACACCAGTCGGCAATCATCCCGAGACTGGTCCATACTTTCTGCCCGTTGACAACAAAGTGGTCGCCGTCCTCAATGGCGCGAGTCTGCAAGGAAGCCAGGTCGCTGCCCGCGCCAGGTTCACTGAAGCCCTGGCACCAGAGTTCTTCCCCATTCAGAATTTTGGGCAGATAGCGTTGCTTCTGCTCCTCGCTGCCGTGCTGTATAAGTGTGGGGCCGAGAATAGAAATGCCGATGGTATTAATGGGGGCTGGAGCGCCCGAGCGCGCCAACTCCTCGGAGACAACCACCTGCTGAGTGAGCGAGGCCTCCTGTCCGCCATACTCCCTGGGCCAGGACAAGCCCAGATAACCCCCCTCGCATAGCGTTTTCTGCCAATCCCGAGCCGCCTGTACCGGGTCAACATCTCCCGCCTTGCTCACCGCCTGGTGTTGCTTCAAGTTGACATCCAGCCAGGCCCTGAGGCGCTCGCGGTATTGTTCATCCTGTGGCGAAAATTTGAGATCCATTGCTTCCTATCCTCAGCCGCTAGCTATTGCGCCTTTGACGCTTTTTTTGTAGTCCCGGGCCTGTTCCCAAAGGCTGTTCTTCCTGACCTTGCCGGTGGGCGTCATCGGAAATTCATCCAGGCAGATCAGTTCCTCGGGAATCATGTATTTCATGACTTTCTCCGACTCCAAGAAAGTTCTTAGCTCTTCCAGGGAGACCGGCCTGGACCTGTCCTTCGGAAGAACGAATGCGCACACTATCTCGCCCATTCGCTCGTCGGGCATGCCGACTACAGCGACATCCCTGACGGCGGGGTAAACACTGATGACGTCCTCGATCTCTTTCGGATAAATCTTCGAACCGCCGCGGTTAATAACCTCCTTAGCCCGACCGGCGAAGCACAGGTAACCCTCTTCATCGACGAAACCGAGGTCACCCGTATAGAACCAACCACTTTCATCCCGAGTCTGTTCGGTTAGATCCGTTTGCTTGTGATAGCCAACGAAAAGCGTGGGACCCCTGAAGCAAATTTCACCAATTTCATTGGGCATTTGCTCCACCGATCGATCCGCCTGGGAAACGATTTTCAGTTGTGCACCCGGTATCGGCTGGCCCACCGTATCCTGGATTTTTTCATCCGGGTCGTCCGGCAAAGTCATGGTATGGATAATCGTTTCCCCCATACCGTAGGTATTGCCTGTCTTCACACCCCAGACTTTCTCAAGCTTGCTTATTAATTCCGGTGCGCTGCGGATGGCAACTGAATCCGGCGACCGGGCGACGGTGGTATCGAACCCATCGTGCAGCGTGATATCGGACCAAAGCCCTTCTGCACGCCAGTGTGCGCTGTACTCTTCTGAAAACTTGGGGAACTGGTGTCGACGCATGAATTACACTACCTACTTGAATTCCGGGATTATTTTTTTGGCGAAAATATCCATCTGGCCGGGAGGCACAGTAATCGCCTCGATGCCCAGCTCGCCATAGCGCCTGATTTCCTCTATCACCATCTCGACCGTGCCGCAGTACAGGCTGTCTACAAAATTTTGGTATGAGGGGTGATCAAGCGCGGGCCAGAACAGCGGCTGCCCCGCATCGTCCATGAGATAACCATAGGCCCGAATATGTTCGTCATAAAATTCGCGAAGATAATAATCACGCATTTCTTCTGCTTCGCTAACGCTGTCGCCGATGAAAATATCGCGAAATGCTGCCAGCCTGCCCTGGCTCGGGTCGTGACCAGCCTTTGACAGCTCCTCCCGATAGGTCTTGACTATATCGACACAGGAATCGTAGGGTGCGTTGGCGATCCAGTAGTTAAACCCTGATTTTGCAGCCCGCCGGGCAGTCACAGGAGTTGTGCCGCCACAGAACCACATCTCTACCGGCGACTGCAGCGGGCGCGGCTGGATTTGCTTGTCCGAGTACTGGTAATGCTTCCCCTCGTAGGAAAAGCGCTCTTCCGACAGCCCCAGGCGAATAATCTCCATCGCCTCACTGAGACGGGCGCCCCGTGTTTTCTTGGCAAAGCCCATGCCGTCAAATTCAAGCGGCCTGTAGCCCATGCCCAGTCCCAGCGAGATGCGTCCTCCGGACAAGACGTCCGCGGTAGCAGCGGCTTCCATCGCCAGTACCGGGTCATACAGGGTGCAGAGCATGGCTCCCGTAATCAGTCGAATTTTTGATGTGACCGCCGCTGCAGCTGAGAGGGCCTGCAGTGGAAATGGCATCCAATCGTTGTACTCAAAGTGATGCTCCGGCGCGGTATAGCCGTCAAAACCACATTGCTCGGCATAAATAGCGCCCTCAATCCAGGCCTCATAAGAAGACGCCAATGCCTGTGCACCCCCTCGGTGAACCGACATACCTGGTGCAGCTACCCAAAATTGCATATGAACCTACCCACTTATTGTCTATTTCGTTCCCGCCCGGGCCAGAAGCCTAAGCCTGGATTCCCAACATAATGCCGTTCACAAACTCAGCCAGGTCAGAACCCCCAGTTGTGCGACGGCGCCAGATGAGGTGTGACATTTGCGTACTGTCCCCCAACTGGCGAATCTGTGTCATCAGGGACTCGATATCACCACCCAGCGTGCACTCGCTGGCTGCTCCATTGATATGAATGTCCCGCTCGATTGCGATTTCGACCTCGCAGAGGGAACGCCCCGCTTTCTCCAGCGCAGTTGAGTACTGCTGCACCCGCTGGACTACCGCCTCGGTTGCCATATCGGCATAGAGGATCGGTGATATGCCGTGCGCTGCTGCCCATTCCAGGGTGGCATCGTCTTCGATGGAGACGTGAATGACAGGGCGGATCTGATAGGGCTTGGGGCGAATGGCCACAAAATCTTCGAGCGCATTATCCCTGTGCCACTGGGGTACGAAATCTTCCTCCAGTGCCTGAGTAGACAGGCCCTCATCAGCATCTTCCGGAATCGACGCCGGGAATTTGATGTAGTCCCCGTTGAAGCGCATATTGTCCCTGGACCAGGCGGCTCGCATGAACTCAATGGTCTCGTGCAATCTTTGGGCCGGTATCTTTTGTTTTGACGCCGCCTCAAAAGCCATTGAGGCCCTGCCTCTGGAAAATACATCCAGGACGGCAAACTCCTCAGCTAGTCGCACCGGATGGCTCTGGGTCAATTTCCGGTTCTTTACACCTAGCAATACATTGTCGGTGATCGGCGCCATATGTGTCAGAAACATCGAAGGCGAGGAAACCGCTATCGCCGTCTCCCGGGACTCTTCGATCCATACACTGTGTAATGCGCCAATATCGGCCGTATTGATATCCTCGGTAATTGCCCGATACATTTCCTCGGGCTCGGAGTATTGGCTTGAATCCAGTGCCCAACTTATGCCGTATCTCATTAACTGCTCTCCATACCACTTATTCCAATCACAGCGCCCACTAATCGAAAGCCGTGCCGCTAAAAACCCTGTTGCCTGAGCCCTTCATCAATCTCTGTAGATTCTCGGCAAGCACGACTTTTTTTACCTTCCCCGAGCCCGTCATGGGCACCTCGTCAGGATGTAGCAACAGCAGTCCGGCAGGTCGCTTGTAACCCGGCAACATGCTGCTGCATAAATCCAGGAGGCTGTCGCCATCGCTGCTTCCCGTAACGACCAGCGCTGCCCCCACCACCTCGCCCTTCTCGCCGGAAGGCAGGGGGAAGGCATAGGCAGCCTGAACTCCTTCGAGCTGTACGAGTTTTGACTCGATATCGGCGGGACTAACGTTGATACCGCCTGTTTTGATCATTTCCTTGATGCGCTGCAGGTAGTGGAGATGCCCATCATCATCGATATAGCCAAGGTCGCCGGAGTGGAAGAATTGCTCATCATCGAAGTACGAGTGGTTATCCAGCTTGTAATATCCGCGCATAACAGAGCGGCCCTTGACGCAAATCTCCCCTTGCTCACCCGTGGGTAAGCGCTGCCCGGTATCGGGGTCGATAATTTTCAGCTCATTGCCCGGCAGGACATGTCCCTGGGTATTTAAGCGGGTATCGGGGTCATCGGATCCCAGCGTGCAGGTGAAGGCGGTACAGGTTTCGGTCATCCCATACATGTGAACGCCACCAATACCATCGTCAGCTTGCATCCCCAGAACGACATCCCAGGGGCCGGTTCCCTTGTGTAGCCGCGTGCGCTCCCACTGGGTCCAGCCGGGATGCTCCTGCAACTGCTTCAGGGTATGGGGCCACAGGTGCCAGGTCGTCGCCCTTTCCCGGTCAATCAGTTCAAGCGCCTCCCCGGGTTCAAACACCGATTGCAAAATCAGGGTGGCGCCGCTGGACAGCGTTCCCAACATGACGTTGATACACCCCGCCGAGAAGAACAGGGGGAAATAAAACCAGACAACATCATCCGGCGTGAGCGACTGGTACTGGCCAATAACATAGCCGTTGCTGGCAACAGCGGCCTGGGTTTGCAGCACGCCTTTGGGCAGTGAAGTGGTGCCGGAGGTGTAGAGCAGGTAGCAATCGTCAGAGGGGTCGACTTCGGCGCGAAGCCCTTCGAGGACCGCCCGTGGAACCACAGACGCCTTTTCGCAAAAATTCTCCCAGCTAAGAGCAGCCCGGGGCAGCTCCGCTGCGCCATGGACCACCACGTGGCGCAAGGCGGGTAGTTCAGCGCTGTATAAACGTCCCGGCTGGTCGCGTTGCAATTCCGGGGCGATATCCAGCAAATCCTCCAGGTACTGATTCTTCAGGAAATGGGAGGACATGATCAGATGCGAAATGTCCGCGTGGCGCAACTGAAAGGCGAGATCGTCACGCCTGGAAAATGTACTGACAGGGACGAGCAGGGCCCCGATTCCCGTTGCCGCCAGGGCGAGCACCACCCACTCGACACGGTTCTCCATCAGTAGGCCCAGGCGGGTGCCCTTGCCGACACCGAGGCCAACCAGGCTCTTGGCACAGGCATCAATCTGTTGTTCCAGATCGCGATAGCTCAGACGGATATCGTCATAGATCAACGCTGTCTGGTCGGAAGATTGCTCTTCACCCCAGGCCAGGATTTCGGACATTAATTGTGGAAAGTCGGTCATTTCTTTGAACCTCAAACGAGCACTTCGCTAGCACTGAGCTCTTCAACCTGATCAGTGCTGAGACCGAGCAGGTCCCGATAAACGTAGTCGTTGTGCTCGCCCAGCGCAGGAGCGTGGCGCAGCACCCGTGGCGGCGTGCGTGAGAGCAGCCAGGGGGTGTTGTAGATCCGACAGGAAACAAAGCTGCCCTGATCATGCCGAAAGGTAAAATCCCTGGCTGTGGAGACCGGGTGTGCGTCTCGCTCATCTATCTCCAACTGTGGTGCGGCAGGCACGCCTGTGTCGATCAGCAGTTGGGTCGCCACATCCCTGTCCTGGTTGGCACACCACTGGGCGATGGCATTCTCGATTTCCGGCCCCCGTTCCCGGCGAGTTTGCACATCCTGCAGCGATGAATCAGCACTGAGATGATCAAGTCCCATGGCCTGGCAAAGAGACTGCCATTCCCGGGAACTGCGTACACTCAGGGCCAACCAATGATCCTCGCCCCGGCAACGGTAGAGGCCGTTGGGGAAGTAGACACGATGGGATGTTCCCTGCGGTCCCGCCACCTGTTGCCTTATCTGGTAGTCGAGCAATGGCAGCCCCAGGGTTGCTGTCATGGATTCATTCAGGCTCATGTCCACAAACTGTCCTTCACCTGTTCGCTTGCGGTGGAGCAGTGCCACCAGGGTTGCGATCGCCCCCTGAATTGCCTGCGTTGTGTCGCCCAGGCCAAAGGGAAGAAAACCGACTGTTTGATCCTCGCCCCTGTCACCCCCCTTCTGGTAGCCCACGTAGCCTTCCATACCTGCGTAGGCGGAGGCGGTGGAGGCAAAGCCCCGCATCCCCCTCTCCGGTCCCTGCTGGCCAGCCATACTCATGGATACCGCAACAATATCCGGATTGGCCTCCTTCAAGGCCTCGTAACCGAGTCCATTCTTGGCCATCACGCCTACGGCGAAGTTGTCCATCACCACGTCGCAGCGAGAGGCGAGTTCCCGTACCAATGCAGAACCCTCAGGCTTTGCAATGTTGAAGCAGGCCGACATTTTTGAGCGGTTGTTATGGCAGAAGAACCAGGAGGCATAATCCATGGCGCGCATATTGTCCTGGCGCCCCGAGGTTTCCGGTCGGATGACTTCAGCACCCATATCCGCCAACAGTTGCCCGGCCATGGGACCGGCCCAGTTCCAACCGAAGTCCAGTACCCTGACCCCCGCCAGGGCGTTTGAGCGACGTTCGCCTTTTGTGATCTGGATCGGCGCTGGCGGCGCCTCCCGAAAAGAAGCACCCAGGCTGTCCAGCGCTGGGCCGGCCGCTTCAATCGCCACCGGTGTCTTCTCAAACTGGTAGCCCAGTTTGGGAATTTTCAATTCTATGCCGGCAACTTCCAAAGTGGCCCAGAAGTCGCGGTGGGCAAACTGCGTACTGTCGAGCACCTCATTGGATTTCTTCACCTCGCCGAGAATGATATTGTGCTCTCTGGCGATCTCTAAAAGCTCAGCGCGGGTCTGTTGCTTCAACCACGCTCTGAACGCGATATCTCCGGCCTCAACGCCCTCTTCTTCGACATTACCCAGATAAAAAGCGTCAGCCTGCTTCTCTTCCTCGGCCCAATCGGGGTTACCCATCAGATCGATAAACAGCTTCCACTGCCTCGCGTGCTGGGTGGCCACACAGATAAATCCATCGGCGCATTCGAACAACCCAGTGGGATAGATGCCGCCTTTAAGACGCGTCCCAGCCTTCTGCCACTTGATCTTGCGCTTCGCCGTCACCAGCGAC
The DNA here is from genome assembly GCA_018657645.1 of Halieaceae bacterium. Lineage (GTDB taxonomy): Bacteria > Pseudomonadota > Gammaproteobacteria > Pseudomonadales > Halieaceae > JBALVT01. Next base: position 52,742 of record JABHWT010000479.1, read on the forward strand.
ATGCCGCCAACCAGGTAGCCCAGCACCTGTAGCACAGATATATCGATAAGTTGCCCCTCTCCCGAGCTCTCCCGTTCGTAGAGTGCGCAGAGGGCTGCCGCAAATCCGTGGAAGGCAGCCTGGTACTGGGCCTGGTCAAAGGGCAGGCACAGCGGGTCATCGCCGGGCATTCCCAGGGCCACAGTGAGAGAGCTACTCGCCTGGACCGTAAGATCGGTTCCGGGTCGGTCTGCCCAGGGCCCGGTGCGGCCGTAAGGCGAAATACCCGTATGTACCAGATGCGGATAACGCTCCGCCAATTTTTCGGCATCCAGCCGCCAATCCGCCAGCTCGGCCTGACCCAGGTTTTCAACCAGGACATCCGTACTGCACAACAGCGTATGAAGAAACTGGATATCCTCGGGCTTGTCGGGATCGAGTGAGAGACTGTCCTTACCCGCGTTGAGGTAGTGGAACATCGCGCTGTGCTCACAACCGTCGTCACCCGTGAACAGTGGCTCCCAGCGACGACTCTCATCGCCGTTTGCAGGCTCCACTTTAACCACCTGAGCCCCCAGATCGGCGAACAACCTCGCACAGAAAGGCGCTGTTACACCGCCTCCCAGCTCTACCACTCGCAAATGACTTAATGCACGCATAATCTGCTCACTATCTCCAGGCGTGATGACTGATTCATATTGCCAGCGCGATCCGGGCGCCGTGTGAAGTCGCCTCTGCAATCCGGCGCGGTACCCAGGCTGACCCGGCAATGTAGAGTTCCTTGACGGAGCCCGCGGCCTGGAGTTGTTCATGCAAAGCTGATTCAGGCACCGAGCCATAAACCAGCGCCACAGTGTCAAAGCCGTCAAAGTTTTCTTGCTGCCCCGTGTAAGCCGAGACACAAGTCACAGTGGAACCCTCTACTTTTGACAGGCGCAGCCCCGTATGAATCTTGACGCCGGTCTCCTCCAAGCGCTTCATCACCGTACCGATGGAGTAGCGATCAATCTCACTCCCGATCTGGGTCCACATATGGAAGATCTCGACCTGTCTGCCCTTCTCTGCCAGGAACTCTGCGATATTGGGGGTCTCGAAGTAGGATTCCTGGGAAACCAGCGCCACACGCTGCCCTGCCAGAGCCAGATTCCGCAGGAGATCTCGCCCCATAACCACGCTACCTGAATCGAGGCCCTCAGCTTCCAGGTCAGTCCTGGGTGTCGAACCCGTTGCGCAAATCACTACATCGGGACTCAATTCATCAATCATCGTGACATTGGCATCGCACTCGAGCCGCACATCGACCCCGAGGCGCTCCATTTCATTTTCCTGGAAATAGAAGAAGTCCTCGAACGAGTCCCTGCCCGGGACTTTGTAGGCGAGACGCATTTGCCCGCCCAGTGCCCGATCTTTCTCCAGCAGGCTTACCCTGTGCCCACGCATCGCGGCAACTCGAGCCGCCTCCAAACCGGCGGGCCCTCCGCCCACAACTACGATATGCTTTTCCACTGCGGCCGGCTTGAAATTTTCCGACCAGAACACTTCCTGGCCAATAACAGGATTGACTGAGCAAACAGGTCGATACGCTGCGCGGGGCGCCCTGGAATGCACCGCTTCGCCGATACAGCGGTTACAACCGATGCATCGGCGCATTTCCAGCATTCGGCCCTCGCGCACCTTGTTGGGAAACTCGGGGTCCGCGATGCCAGCGCGCGTCATACCCACGAGGTCGCAGGCACCGCTGCGCAGCAGTTCCTCGGCAACCACCGGTTCGTTGATTCGCCCGGAGAACAGGATTTTCACCCTGTCACCTACATCCACCTTCAGCGCTTTCCCTGCCTCCCTGAACTCGGCGGGCTCGTGATAGGAAGGCGGCACATACGCGTGCACACCAAAGCAGTGACCCACATCGACATTGATAAAATCCAGCAACCCGGTCTCGGCAATGTAGTAAGCCATCTCCCGGAACTCCAAGAGATCGTATCCGCCCTGTCGGGATTCCTGGCCATTGATACGAATACCGACTGCAATATTGCCCCCGACCCGCTCCCGAATTCGCTTCAACCCCTCGATAACAAAGCGGGTGCGTTGCTCTGCATCGCCGCCCCACTCGTCATCGCGCTTGTTGGTCGCCGGCGACAGAAAAGTATGTGGCGTGGTTTCATGCGCACAGTGAATCTCGATGCCGTCTGCGCCAGCGTGCATGGCCAATTCCGCCGCATCGGCATAGGTATTGAGAACAAACTCAATCTCTTCTTCGCCCATGGAGTGGGGTACATAGTCATAAATATTGGTAGTGGGAACGGAAGACGCTGCCAGCGCATGATTGAGGTGTGTTAACTGGAAAATCGCAACCGAACCTTCGGCGTGCACTGCATCACAAAATTCACTGACTTTTTCCTGAAAGCCGGGCAACTGGTAGGCGGCCAACTGCAGGGCAGCCGCCCCTTCATAGAACTCATCTACGGCATGATCCGGCAGCGGCGAATTCAGCAACCAGGTCTCACTACCTATCCAGGCCGTCCCCCCTTTCGCCTTCGCAACATGGTGAGCAATAAAGTGCTCATCCGGCGCGCCCATGGCTTCATGACCATAGGACTCGATGGTGTTGGTGGTTTCACAGATGCGGTTGCGGACCGCGATCGGCCCGACTTCCAGGGGAGAAAATAAATTGGAAAACTGGACTTCGCCTGAAGATTCTGAACTCATGCCACACTGACTCCCATATTCATACGCGCGACCGGGAAATCACTCCAGCACCAGAAATGCCGGGCCGGACCACCCGTCGCTGAAGAAATATACCTCACACTTATTAAACATACAAGATTGTTTTTGACTATTATGTCTGTTTTGGATCACCCAGGAAAACCCGGCGAAGGGTCGGCAAAAATTCTCTCTCGATGTTGACATCTTTGTATTAATTAATCTTGATTGTTTTTTTAATTTACCGTAAAAAGGAACCTTCACGACATGCCGCATGCTCGGATTCTCGGTTCAATACCGTGACCCGGGCGAAAGCGGATGCAACACATCAACTTGCCTGGAAATGGGGGTGAAGAGCATGGCCATAGATGTACCTAAACCTGATTTTGCTTCACAGGAGGACTGGGATTACCTGATGTCGGTCCGAAATCCTGACAACATAAAATCCAATGCCAAGGCCGATATCGATAGGATTCGGCGTGAGGGCTGGCCTGAAGACCTGGCCACAATGGGAGGCGCTGCGCTACTACTTACAGTGGCAGGTAGAAAATCCGGCCTACCGCGTACCACGCCGGTTAACTACGCCCGCTACAACGATAACGTCTATGTCGTTGGCTCCATTGCCGGTCTCGATAAACACCCGGTATGGGCGCTCAACCTCGAGTCAGCTCTAAAGGGCAAGGTAGAAATGCCGGGGGAGGAGTGGGATTTCGAAGCCAGGAAGCTCGAAGGTGAAGAACGAGAAGATATCTGGCCGAAACTCGATGCACAGTTCCCATTCTGGGGCCATTTCCAGAAGTACTGCGAACGTGAGTTTATGGTCTTCTTGTTGACGCCCGCCAGGTCCTAGACGAGAGTCGCCATCGGCGACCCAATTTATCGTGGCTTCAACTGGAGCCGCCCCTCGACACTAGTTAAAAAGGGAAGACCAATGATTGACGAGCGATTCGAAGCCGGCATGAACGTAATCAACGAATTATTTCCCCCCACCGACGGACAGGAAAAACCTCAGCCGCCCTACCCCGAGGAAATTGCGGCAGACTTCGCAAAATTTTCCGTTTCAACGGTAATGGGAGATATCTGGGGCCGAGAGGGGCTGGATAAATCCAAGCGCGTTCTAATTACAATTGGCGCACTTACAGTGATGGACAAACCGCAGCAACTCAAATCCTATATTGAGGCCGCACTATCTCTTGGGGTCAGTCGGAATGAAATTTCTGAAGCGATCATGCATGTCTCCGTGTACGGCGGGTTTCCTGCGGCAATACAGGCGCTGGCGGTAGCGAAGGAAGTATTTGAGTCTTAGGGCCTGATTTACCTTTGCTTGGACTCATTTGAGCCTGCCTGTACACCGCCTTGCTATGGCTGAATTACAGGAATCCATGATGGCCGTGATAGGCACCCGTACCGCTATTACCTAGTGTAGTGTAGTGTCCTATATAAAGCATGCATTCAGCAAGCAGCCAAAGGGCCAGCTACTAGGCGTGGTTGTGAAGTAATATTGGGTATATTTCGAGCAACCGCAACGACGTAGCTGACCCTTTGGCTGCTTGCCCTTCGGGTGGCCCGCAAATTTGCCGCAACTGCGTTGCATTTCTTGGAAAGGTAGTCGACATTCCCTGCGAAATGCGTCTTATTGTGACAAATTTGAGGGCCACTGAATGTACGCTTTATATAGGACACTACACTAGGCGCCTTCGCTTGCCAAGCGTAGGGCTGTTGCCTTGCCAATCCCGCTCCCGGCACCAGAGACCAGGGCTACTTTCCCATCCACTCTCATGACAGGCATCAGGGCTCTCCAGATTCATTCAAGCGCATGACCAACTTACCCCTGTTGCTGCCATCAAAAAGTGAGTGAAACGCGTCCAGGCAATTATCAATCCCATCGCGCACTTCCAGCTCCATGTGGAGTTCACCGGAACCCTTCCAGCCGGCGAGGGTCTCAATTGCCTCTTCCATGCGATCCATGTAGGTGAACACCAGGAAGCCCTTGAGTTCGATTTCCTTGTAGAGCAGCTTCATGTAATTGGCCGGACCGCGTGCGTCGCTGTCGTTGTACTGGGAAATCGCGCCGCAGAATACGATGCGTCCGTAGTGAGCCATATTGTCGATAGCCGCTTCCAGTATTTCCCCCCCTACATTGTCGAAATAGACATCGACACCATTGGGGGCGAGTACGGATAATTTTTCGCGAATATCATCCGACTTGTAATCGATACAGGCATCGGCGCCAAATTGTTCGACCACCTTCGCACACTTTTCCGGTCCGCCCGCCAGCCCGACAACCCGACAGCCCAAATTCCGCGCAATCTGGGTCGCCAGCGAGCCGATGGCCCCGGCTGCAGCGGAGATCAGCACCGTGTCACCGGGCTTCACTCTGCCCACGTCCGTCATGCCGAAGAAGGCAGTGAGACCATGCACACCAAACAGGCCAAAGAAATCCAGATAGTCAGAACCCGGTGGCGGTTCCGGTAGGTGGAGAATGCCACCCTCCTCCATCGGCAACTGCCGATCTTCCGGTCCGCCGGGCAGGGTGACAAAGTCCTGCCAGCCCCAGATTCCCTGCACCCAGTCTCCGGGCTGATAGCGCGGGTGGTACGACTCATGCACTACGCCAATACAGGCTGCCGGCATGACCGAACCCAGGGGAAACGGAGGTATATAGCTGCCCTCCGGTCGGATCCACAGTCGATTGGCAGGGTCAATGGATATATAGCAAATCCTGATCCGGACCTCCCCTTCACCGAGGGGAGCCAGAGGCTCCTCCTCGAAAACCAGGTCCTCTGTTGTCGGTAAACCTTCAGGGTACCGGGCCAGGCGCCATAGTTGGTTAGTCGCTGTCATAATTCAGAACCTGCTGGAGACCGCTACCAGCGACAACACGTCGTTGGTTCCATCGGCGATTGTTCCCATCCTGGCATCGCGCAACATTTTTTCGATCGGGTATTCCTTCGATGTGGCATTACCACCGAAGATTTCGAACGCTTGGTTGGTAACCTCCAGGGCTAGCTGAGTACCCGTCACCTTCGAGGAGACCGCATTTTCCAGGCGAGGGGGATACTGGGCGTGATCCTCCATGGTCCCGCGAATCAATGCCCGAGCAGCCTGGATCTTGCGGTACATGTCAAACAGCTTCAGTTGTACCGCCTGGTATTCAAAGATTGGCCGGCCACCCTGGATACGCTCTTTGGCGTATTGCAAGGCTGACTCAAAGGCCGCACGGGCCAGACCGACACAGAATATGGCCATCCCTGGATTGGCACCCACAATGATGCCTTTCACCAGTTCATCGTAGGCCTCGGGCGGACAGAGCATACAGCTGGCGGGAATTTCTACCTCGTCGAAGTAGAGCTCGGCATCTGACAGTGCGCGCACACCCAGTTTATCCAGTGGTTTGCCCCGACTGATACCAGGCAGGTCCAGCGGTACAATAAATGCGGCCCGTTTCGGCTGGCCACTGCCGTCGTCATAGCGACAGAACAAGGCCGAGACCTGGGCAATACTGCCGTTGCTTCCCCAGGCGGACTTTTGCCCCTGAATAATGAGTTTGCCACCGCGCCGAGTCACGACACAGTCACTTCGTCCCCCACCCAGCGAGGCCGCGGAAAGATTGTGGCTGAAATCCAGCATATCCGTGCCGTGACTCGGTTCAGTAATACTCCACATACTGATCGCATCAGTGGGGCACAACTCCCACAGATCGTCGCGGCCCATGGCCCGGATCATTCCCTGGGCCATGCCGGAAGCGTACAGGGACCAACCCAGGCCACAGTCACCCCAACCCATTTCCTCATGCACGAGGTAGCTGACACGGGATAACTCCAGGGGAGACATGCCTTCGGCAATTTCCACCAGATCCAGTCCCAACTCTCGATACTGCTCGAACACACCCCAGAGCGGAGAACCTTCAGCGGTCACCTGTTCAGGCTGCATTCGATCCAACGCCACCCCGGTGGGCCGCATAACGTCCTCAGCAAATCGATGTGAAATTTCCTGGATGCTAGCTTCAACTTCCGTCAGCCCCTCGTCGGGCGCCCAGACGGCTTCACTCAGTCTGTTCATCAGTTCCTGCCTGTCAGCTTAGTATTCGAACGCGGTTGTGCTGTCCGGTGCCGTCTGCCCAGGCGCGAAAAGCACATTTTCTGCCATGGCGGTATCAAAAAATTCCCAGACCTCGCAAATCTTCTGCTTATCATCGAACTCGAGAATCTGAATATATCGATTGTTGTAGTCTTTTCCCTCGAGGGTCCTCGCTCGCCCTTGGAAGATCACGGTTACACGTCGGTCATCCGCGCACATTACTTTCCAGTTAATACCGATTTGAGCCATTCCAGGCTCAAGTCGAGAGAAAAGCAGGGGCAATAACTCCGTCAATATAGTATTGGCACCACGCGTACGTCCTGACACTGGTGTACTACCGTTCACATTGAAAACCACGTCATCGCTATGCAATGAAACCCAAGTTTCCACATCAGCGCTACTCAATGCGGTATATAGGCGATCAAGAACCGTGTCCAAATTTACCGGTGTGCCCATTTTGACTCCTATCATGAGAATTTTTTAGATTTACATATACGCAAATGCTGCATTTCACCCATATTCAAATTTGCATTAAAGCGAACAAGTAGCGCAGTGTACTTCACCTGCAACATATAAACAATTATGTATGTTTTAATTATCCCCTGAAGTTGTTTTCCTCCAGCTATAGCGTAGAATGCGAGCGAACCAATCCACAACGAGCAATGGACTCCGATTCTGATGCCAAAGGTACCTGCAGAAACCTATCAATCCAAAAAGAGTGATACCACCAGAGTCGCTGTACTCGAAGCTGCTGTGCAGTGCTATATCAAGATCGGTTATGCCAATACCACCGTCACCAAAATCGCCGAGCAGGCGGAACTATCCCGTGGTGCCATGATGTATCACTTCGATGATGTGCGGAGCATCATCATCGCCTCTGTGGGCTACCTAATGGACAAGCGGCTTGATGAGTATGAATCACTGATACTACCCGCCGAAAAGGAAGCCGCCGGTGAGATAACAGAAAAGAGCCTCGAGATGACCATCAATGCTTTGTGGAAATTTTTCCACTCTTCCTACCATATCGCATACCAGGAACTCATCGTCGCCGCCAGAACAGATTCAGAAATTGCCAAAGTGGTGCGCCCTGCGCAAAAGAACTTCGACAACCGAATAGAGGAGCATATTCGCAGTCACTTTCCGGCATGGCAGGAGGTGGAAGAGATCCGAGAAACGATTACAGAGCTCTATTTTTACACCATACAGGGTGTGTCATTCTTCAGCCTTGCCACAAAGAAACAACCCAAGATAAAAAAGCTGTTCTCACTCTTAGTAAGAACTGCCCTGAACGAGTACGGCGAGGCTACAGCGGAAAGAAAGAGCTAGTCGGTAAGCATCCGACCCGCTTCCGGCCACTTATAGTTGTGCGTACCAAGTAATGCGTGTTTTGCGAAAAATGGGCTTTCATCGCCCTTCAGGAGGTCCGCCGGGGAACCAACCTCTGTAGAAGAATATGGTGCTGTCCGAGAGTAATATTTGTTGGTGAAGGCAGCAAGGGCCAACTATCTGATATTATTGAAGAAGTAACATTTCGCCAGGGACAGGTGGCAACTTTGGCGTGGATTAGGTGGCAACCTTCGTCTGGAATACGCAGACAGGTTTCGCCGCCCGTGCTTTAGGCGTTAAATGCAGTGATCGCAAAATCCAGTGCGGCGACTATTTCGTCTCTGAAATGGCCTAGAGACCCGATTGGGTTCTTTAGGGCTTTTGCTGGTATCGCTGCAATCTGGGGCACAAGGAGCAGAAGTTCTTCTCCTTCGTATTCGATAGTTGGGGTAAGTCTCTGCAAATCTTCACGCTTGAAGTCCGCTTTCCTTCCCAGTGGAACTACAATTCGTGTAGCTATATCGGAGATGATGTCGCTTTGAATATCTACAATGAAGGGATAGGCCCTACGAGTAGTTTTGCTCGGGTTCGCATAAACATCGAACTGTCGCATCAAAACTCCTTATATTCCTCGCCAAAGCAGCCGTTCTCCTCGATAAACTTGTTGTACGCTCTGATAGCTTTGCGGTTTTCGTTGGACCATTTTTCGGCATTGGCCTGGGCAAGCTTGGTTTTTAGCGCCTGCTCAAGTGTGGCGGAAAGATTAATATCTAGAGCTCGCGATTTACTTAATAAATCGCTGTTTACGCTTAAATTTGTGGCCTTTTTGGGTGCATCGATATCAAACAAAGAGTCCATGGAGCTATCCTCTGATGAGCTACTCTTGAGTTATGCGCATTCGAGTGCGCATTGTAAAGCATTTAACTCCATAGCTGCGCAACTTATCTGTCACGATCTTTCTGGGCTCCCCGCCATGGCTCCGCAATAACCGTACTGACACCCATTAGTCCCTCCCCGTCAACAGGGCACAGAAAAACAAGAGGCGTCCGCCCCAGAGGGGTGAATTAATTGACCAGAGTCTTGTCCGCACTCCTGAATTTTCATTCCACGTACTACTCCCAATTGGAAGCGTAACAGTCACCCATCTGGATCAAGGCCCAGGCAAGCAGCATCTTTCGATGGTGGTTGCCACCCCTGGTAGCAAGCTACCCCAGAA